>CAYXJI010000157.1:0-8278 GCA_964465175.1 uncultured Burkholderiaceae bacterium
GAAATTTATACTTCGCTAGAAAAAGGTGCGATTGATGCGGCCGAATGGGTTGGCCCTTACGATGATGAAAAGCTGGGCTTTAATAAAGTCGCTAAGGTTTATCACTATCCGGGTTGGTGGGAAGGTGGCGCGCAGCTTTCTTTTTATGTTGGTAAAAAGGAGTGGGATAAATTACCTAAGCTGTATCAAGCCGCCATTGAAACCGCGAGCTTAGAAGCGCACATTAACATGCAGGCCAAATATGATGCGCGAAATCCGTCCGCATTGGCGCGTCTGATCCAAAATAAAACCATCTTGAAACCCTTCCCGCAATCAGTGATGGAAGCTTGCTTTAATGCAGCGCAGGAGACCTTCACGGAGGAGGCGGCCAAGAATCCTAAGTTCAATAAAGTGTATGCCGATTGGGTGGCGTTCCGTAACAACCAAAGTCAATGGTTTAATGTGGCGGAACAATCATTTGCGCGCTTTAATATGGCGCGAAAGTTAAAATAAATTCAAGTACGTTCGAGCAAGTTCAGTAAGTTGAAATAAAATAGTTTTGCCCCACAAAAAAGCTCGCTAAATTTTCTGTTTAGCGAGCTTTTTTTCTTAGTGCTGACAGGGTCAAACTTGGCGATTATGCCAATCAATAATACTGTGTAAGCGGTTCGCGATAGCAGATCCTATCGTATCTGGATTTAATAAGCGACGTATGTCTAACATCGCTTGCTGACCGAGTTGCTTGCGTAATTCTGGTTTATCCAATAGCTGTTGAATGCAACTGGCGGCGTGCTCTATATCTGCTTCTGCCCATACTGGGCCTGCTGGATAAGCGCCGATCGTTTGTTCCAAAGGCTTAAGTTGGAATTTGATCGGCATAGAATTATGTTCGCTCATGAAATCCATATTGGCAGACCATCCGGTGGCCACCACTGCTTTTCCTAAATACATCATCTCCGCTGGTGCTAAGCCAAAACCTTCCGCGCGGTGCAAAGAAATCAGCATGTCGCAGCAGGATTGTAGATCCCAGGTTTGCTGACGCGTTAAGAAATCGTCGATCATGACGGTATTGGGTAAATCGCTCAAATAATCGCTGAGCTCTTGCGAGGCCTCCGGATGTTTGTCGCGATTAATGGTCTTCACAACTAACACCGCATCATCGCGACCTTGGGTGGCGAGACGGAAAGCAGCAATCGCCGCTTTAGGGTTTTTACGATGCTGATACGAGTGGAAATCATACATTACCAGCGCTAGCACTTTGTTCTCGGGTAGGCCAAAATCGCTGCGTTGTACATTTGGCGTCGCTTCAAATTGCAATGCATGTGGAAACACCATGACCGGCACTGGTGACACCGCAGCCACGGCATCACGTACAAATTGTGACGGCACCCAGACTTCGTCTAATCCAGTAAATGCAGCGATATGTGCAGCCGGGATTTGTGGTTGCTCCCAATGCCAAAAACCAATTTTGTAACTGCTCTCGTGCTTCAAACTTTGTAAGTGCTCGAAAGTGCTCGCGGTTTGATCTGCGTTCACGTACAACAGGTCAATTTCAAAATGTTCTTTCGACGCATTTCTTAAGGCCTGAGTATCACGTTGTAGATTGGACGATTGAAAGCCGACATCGACTACAGAGTAAGGGACGCTAACGGCAGAGCAGGCGCGCGCCAGTGAGCGAGCTGCTTCACCTATGCCCAATTCAGCGCTAATGTAGCCGATTAAATTGATGCCACAACGCCTAATTGCTTGGGGCTTGCAATTGCTGAGGTTTTTGCTCGCCACTTTCACATCATTTGTTTTGGCTTCTACGATCGGCGTTGCTTGTGTTGAAACAGCCAAACTGTCGACTCGTGATAAAGCGTTTTGCATGAGTCGCCACAGCGGCCAAAATAAGATGCGACGTATCCAGCGCGGTTGTTTTCTGCTTTCCTTGGACGTGGCGACGCCGATCAGTAAGCTATAGTAGCCGCGCGTGGTATTGACGACCTGACGGTAATGTTTTAGTGCGTCTGGCTCTGGTTTTCGCCATAAAAAATAATCATAAATTTTTTCAATACGCGCATCCGATGCTGGGCTGGTCGTGACGACATTGCTGTTCGTATTACTTGGCGTTAATGAGAAGGGCGACTCTTTGAGTTTATTTCTGAAAGCGGTATTCTCGCGGAAGTGTCGTCGCATGGCTTCTGGGATGGCGCTACCATTTTGAAAATAGCCGTAGCCATACGGAACACTGCGGTATTTTTCTATCCCATTGATGCGCACCGTGTTGCAATAATCGAGCGCCAATTGCGCCACCAATTTATCCATCGTATCGAGCGTAAATCGATTCTGATGTTTGGAAAATGCATGCGGGTTAGAGGGATTGAGTCCGCTAAAATGGAAAAATACGAGGCCTTGATTGTTAACTCTTATCTCTCCTTCAGGCGTTCGTGTAAAGGCGCGTTGTGCTAGATTCCAATAGGCGACGTTATAGCCTGGATGCCTTAAAATTTGCACATTCTCGAATAGCGTCGGTACTAGGTCAATCCAACTTTGATCAACAAACACACCACGACTAAAATCGACCACGCAATCACGCTCCAGCTTGCCCTGCCACCAACGCAAAAATGCTCTTGTTACCGCTTGATTGGCAATCGCACAGAAACCCAAATTGTAGGTGCCAGCAATACGGATATCTAATTCATTGGGTTTGTTGCCATCGGTGACGGGGGCCAGTAAATGCGGTGTGAGCACAATATTCGCGCCCGCTGACAAAAGTTCGCTGACCTCAATCAAAGGATTGTATAAATAAATATCCGGATCGATGTAAAGCACTTCGTCATAGCCTGCATCGAGTAAGTGTTCGAGCGCCCAAGGCTTGACCGCCGTATTTAACTCCAAAATGGTATATTGAAACGTGAATTCATCACCGAAAGGCAAGCTCAATTGCGCCATAGTAATCGCGGTAAATTCCTCTTTGAGTTCGCTTGCAAACGATAAATCCGTATCCACAATGACGCAGTAACGGTCTGCATGTGGGTGATGGAGTGCAACGCTTTGCATGAGGCTACGCGCAAAATGTAAATAGTTATTTGAGACGATAGTGACGATGGCTTGCTTTTTCATTTTTGTCGATTGGTACGTAATTAAATGCTGATAGAAAGTAGGGCGCTATTTTTTTTCGCGATGCGTTCTAGTGTTGGCTTTGGCGGAATATGGTTAGTTTATAGGACGTGGGCTGGCGTCGCTTGAGTATCATGCATTTCATCCGTTAAAGTTTCTTGTGGCAGATCGAATGAGGGCGGCGGCGTATCGTCGATGGGCGTGCCAATATCCAATTGAATTTCTTCTTTTTTTGCTTCAACGCTATCGGTAGAAACCAATTGTGGAAAGGCGATAATCAAGCCAACCATAATGATTTGAATTAACACGAAAGGAATCGCACCCCAATAAATATCGCTGGTGCGGATAGCTTTGGGTGCTACTGAGCGCAAATAAAACAAGGCGAAACCAAATGGCGGATGCATAAACGAAGTTTGCATGTTGACGCCTAAGAGCACACCGAACCAAATTAAATTGATACCTAATTTTTCAGCAACGGGCCCTACCAAGGGCACTAAAATGAACGCTAACTCAAAGAAGTCGAGGAAGAATGCCAAGATAAAGAAGAGTAGGTTGACGACGATCAAAAAACCGATTTGACCGCCGGGTAAGCCACTTAATAAATGTTCTACCCACAGATCGCCATTGATGCCGCGAAAGACTAACGCGAAGACGGTGGAGCCGATCAAAATAAACATTACGAAGCAGGATAAGCGTGTGGTCGAATCTAGGGCTTGTTTTGCGAGCTTTAAGTTAAGTCTGCCATTTAACAGCGCCAAGAGAATAGCGCCACAAGCGCCCATGCCACCACCCTCGGTGGGTGTCGCAATGCCGAGGAAAATAGTACCGAGCACTAAAAAAATTAAAGCCAAAGGGGGGATTAAGACAAAGATCACTTGTTCTGCCATGCGTGACAGTAAGCCTATGCGAAATCGACGATTCAGAAAGGCCAGCAAAAAAGCAAAGCCTATGCCCACCGTTGCCGCATAAATGCTGAGTGCGTCGGTGGCAATGTCGGGGTGCTTTACTTGATAATACTTTGCGAACGCAAAGCTAGCCAGCGTGGCGGTGAGTAGCAAGAGAATCAGAGAAGTTACGCCACTAGCGCCGTTGGGCTGACGTAAATTGCGTGCTTCTATGGGTAAGGCTGGTACCCATTTAGGACGTACGATCGACAAGATGAAAATATAGCCAGCATACATCGCGGTCAATAATAATCCAGGCAAAAAAGCGGCTTGGTACATATCGCCGACCGAACGCCCAAGCTGATCCGCCATAACGATTAAGACCAAAGAGGGCGGGATGATTTGTGCCAAGGTGCCAGAGGCGGCAATCACGCCCGATGCGACTTTTTTGTCGTAGCCATACTTGAGCATAATCGGCAACGAAATTAGCCCCATAGAGATAACCGATGCCGCGACGACTCCAGTAGTTGCAGCGAGTAAGGTTCCAACAAAAATCACCGCATAAGCAACACCGCCACGGAGTGGGCCAAACAATTGCCCTATGGTGTCGAGTAGGTCTTCCGCCATTCCCGAGCGCTCTAATATCAGCCCCATGAAGGTGAAAAAGGGGATGGCGAGTAAGGTGTCGTTCGACATAATGCCGAAAATGCGACTGGGAATCGCTTGCATCAACTCGGGTTTGAGTAAGCCTAGTTCGATACCGATAAATCCAAAAACCAGACCGTTGGCCGCCAGCGCAAATGCCACAGGAAAACCCGATAGCAAAAAAATGACTAAGGCGGCAAACATGATAGGGGCCAAATTGGCGATCAAAAAAGCAGTCATACTGCGTCTCCTTTTTGATTCGTAGGATTCGCCACGATGTGCGACTTTAAGTCTGCAATGTCTTCTTCAGGCGTTGTCATTTTTTTTTTCAAAAGCGCTAGCGTCAATCAAGCCACGCAAAAATGCGATGCGTTTAATGATCTCGGAGAAGCCTTGCATCAGCATCAAAAGAAAACCCAAAGGTATCAATAATTTAGCAGGCCAGACGATCAAACCACCTGCATTGCTTGACATCTCTTGATTTTGAATTGAATGCCAAGCGTAAGGTATGCCTAAATACAGAATCAACGCGGTAATCGGCAGCAGGAAAAAAATGAAGCCGAAGAGATCTATCCCTACTTGAGTACGTTTTGAAAAACGTCCAGTCACGACATCGATACGGACATGTTCATTGCGGCGCAAGGTGTAAGGTGCGCCCAGCAAAAATACAGCGGCGAACAAATACCATTGGATTTCCAACCAGCCATTGGAGCTATTATTCAGACCATAACGCACTAGGGCATTACCACTACAAATCAAAACACCCGCCAATAGAGCCCAACTGATGGTTTGACCTACTATTTCGTTCAAGCGATCAATTTTTTTTGAAATAAAGAGCAGTGCCTGCATGCTGAGTCTCCATTGTAGGCGGATTGTTTTTTGTATTTGTTTTAGTCGACTGTTCAACTGCGGTGAAAAAATTTAAAATTTCTTCACCGCACTGTACATCGTGATAGAGAAAATCCAGATCTAATTCGGCTATGCAGTGGCAATTTGCTGGCGTAAACGTGTGATCGCGAGACGCACTTGATTCGGTGCTGTGCCGCCAATGTGGTCACGCGCCGCCACTGAGCCTTCCAAGGTCAATACCTGAAACACATCTGCTTCAATTAAAGGCGAAAAGGATTGCAATTGGCTTAAACTCATATCGCTAAGATCGCAGGATAGATCAACGCAAGTGCGAACTGCTAGCGCCACCGCTTCATGTGCATCGCGGAAGGGCAAGCCTTTTTTTACCAGATAGTCAGCTAAATCGGTCGCGGTCGCATAGCCTTGCAACGCGGCGGCGCGCATCGCTTCAGGTTTTACGCTAATGCCGGTCGCCATATCGGCAAAAATACGCAAGGTATCGATCACCGTGTCGGCGCTATCAAATAGTGGCTCTTTGTCTTCTTGATTGTCTTTGTTATAGGCCAATGGCTGGCCCTTCATTAAAGTCAGCAAGGCGATTAAATTGCCATTCACGCGACCGGTTTTGCCACGTGCTAATTCTGGTACGTCGGGATTTTTCTTTTGCGGCATGATGGAAGAGCCGGTACAGAAACGATCGGCAATATCAATAAAGCCGACGCGTGGACTCATCCAAATGATGAGTTCTTCTGACATGCGCGAAATGTGTGTCATGATCAGTGAGGCCGCTGCGCAAAATTCAATGGCGAAATCGCGATCCGACACCGCGTCTAAAGAATTATGGCAAACATCATCAAAACCTAAAGTGCGGGCGACACGCTGGCGATCAATCGGGAAGGTGGTGCCAGCCAAGGCTGCGGCGCCTAAAGGTAGACGATTCACGCGTTTGCGACAGTCTGCCAAACGTTCTGCATCGCGACCAAACATTTCGATATAGGCCAAAATGTGATGACCGAAGGTGATAGGCTGTGCCACTTGCATATGGGTAAAGCCCGGCATAATGGTGTCGCTATGTTTTTCCGCTAGATCCAACAAGGCCAAGCGAAAATCGGCGAGCAAGACCAAAATCGTATCGATCGCAGCGCGCATATACAGACGGATGTCGGTCGCGACTTGATCATTGCGTGAACGGCCAGTATGGAGGCGCTTACCGGCATCACCGACCAATTCGGTTAATCGTTTTTCGATGTTTAAATGTACATCTTCCAAATCCAATAGCCATTCAAATTGGCCCGCTTCGATTTCCGCACTGATTTGCGCCATGCCGCGTTGAATCTCGGCGTAGTCATGACTAGAAATGATTTTTTGCGCTTCTAGCATTTCGGCATGCGCTAAAGAACCCTGGATATCAAAGGCGGCCATGCGATTGTCAAAAAAGACCGAGGCAGTGTAACGTTTCACCAAATCAGAGACAGGTTCTGAGAAACGTGCCGACCAAGCCTCGCTTTTTTTGGAAAATTGTGATGTCATAGTGGAATAAGTTAAGATAAAAAAACGTCGCCGATTATACCGCGAGTCACCTTTGCTGAAGCGATTTCTCGCGAAGTTAGGCTTAAGTTCGCGCAAATCTAGCGGATTTGGCGAGTTTTGTTTTTGATATGGACCTGAATGAAACCACCTTTAGAACAAGTTGCCCCCAAAAACTCGCATGAAATTTTGATACCAGATTACTGTAACTTAGGTATTCTGATCCGCGTCTTGTTATCCGTGAATCTGATTGTCTTGCTATCCATGTTGGCGCGTGGTCAAGGCTTTGCACAGAATTTTCAAGAATTTGTTGATACTTCCATGTTGGTGGAATTAATTTGCCTATTGTCGGTGAGTATTCTGTGTGGCTTTCGACGCATGCTAGAAAAACAAAATGTGGCGCATTGGATGCAAAGGGCAGTGTGTGGCTCGGTGCCCGCCATCGTTTGTTTCTTTGCATTAATTGTATTGATGGACGTTGATTGGTTTGCATTTGGCTTCCCGAATATCCATGTGGGATTTTCTACGCTCTTATGTTTTTTAATGGGGCTCGCTTTTCAACATTATTTTGAGTTGCGTACCCGTGCTTTTTCTCCTGCTTTGGGCGAGGCACGTTTGCAGGCTTTGCAAGCGCGGATACGCCCCCATTTTTTATTTAATAGCTTGAATGCGGTGTTGTCCTTGATTCGTACCGATCCGCGCGGGGCGGAAAATGCCTTGGAGGATTTGGCTGACCTATTTCGTGTGCTGATGCGCGATACCCGCGATATGAGCACTTTGCAAGAAGAGATCGTTCTATGTAAGCAATATCTAGCGATAGAAAAAATTCGCCTCGGTGAGCGTTTGCAAGTCGCGTGGCAGGTCACACATTTGACGTCTGAAGCATTAAGTCAGACTAAAATTCCTAGTTTGCTATTGCAGCCCCTCTTAGAAAATGCCGTGCACTATGGTGTCGAACCTGCGACAAATCCAGCACCGATACAGATATTCGTACAAAAAAACTTGGATAAAATTGAAATAAAAGTGATAAACGTCTATCATCCTCATGCACAATTAGCTTCGGGAAATCATATGGCTTTGGAGAATATTCGCCAGCGACTCAAGCTGCTCTACGACATCGAAGCGCAGTTGCATAGCGAGATTGTCGACCATCAATTTGAAGTGAAATTAGTATTTCCAGATAAGACTTAAATGAGACGGTCATGAAGCGAATAGCGATTTTAATTGTTGATGATGAAGCTCCGGCACGGGAGCGCATGAAAACCCTGATCTCCGATATACAAGAAGACTGT
>CAYXJI010000158.1:0-1700 GCA_964465175.1 uncultured Burkholderiaceae bacterium
TGTTGCGTCATCCAGGTGCGATCGAGGTGTTTGCGGCGTCTTAGTGTCATCAATATCTCCCAGCAGCTTAGTCGTCAAACTGTTGGGGGATTACTGTGTTTGGATTGATCGATGTTTGTTTGAGTACTAATCAAAAATTTACTTTGGTACTACCATGCTTGTTGTTGAGTGGTGCAATGAATCCCGCCCCCTCCCGCTGCGATTGCGTCAATATCGAGCTGTACGATTTCTCGCGCGGGAAATGCATCACGTAGAATGTCGCGTGCATTATTGTCTGCACGGCTATCACCAAACTGTGGAGCGATTACCGCCCCGTTACAGACATAGAAATTGATGTAGCCCGCCGCAAAGTCCTTGTTTTCAAATTGTGCTCTGACGGAGCGTGGGCTTGCTAATTGCAAGACCTTGAGCTGATTTTGATGGGTACGGCGGTATTCGGAAAGTTGTTTCAGGTGGGTTTGCGTGACGCCGTATTCAATACTACTTTTGTCTGATTCCACGCCCGCTAATATCAAGTTCGGTTGTGCAAACCGGGCGTAAAAGTCGGTGTGTCCGTCGGTGATGTCATGTCCACGTAATCCGCTTAACCAAATCACCTGCTCAATGCCTGCCACGCGACGTAGCTCTGCTTCGCATTGGGCTTTACTCAGGCCGGGATTGCGATTGGGATTGAGTACGCAGCTTTCTGTGATGATCGCCGTGCCACGACCATCGACTTCTAAACCACCGCCTTCCATCACGAGTGATGAACGACGATAAGTCAAGTCGGCATGTTGACATACGAAAGCCGCTAGTTTGGCGTCGGCAGCATGCTCTTGCTTGTTACCCCATCCGTTAAAATTGAAGTCGATCCCGGCGATACTGCCGTCCGTTTGGCGCACGCAAACGGGACCGGTGTCACGCATCCATAAGTCGTCAACCTGCGCCTCAATCAGCTTCACTTTGTTGCCGCATAATGCGTAGGCGCGTTCGTAATCTTCCTCATTGACCAGTATCGCAACGGGTTCAAAAGCGGAGATGGTGCGAGCGATTAAGGCGAGATTTTGTTGTGCAGCTTTCGACAGTCGCAGACCCCAAACCTCTGGGTTGATCGCGAAAGCCATCCAGGTACAACGGTGTTTTTCACTTTCATCAGGGATGGCGAGTTTCTGATTCGTACTGGCAAGCGAGCTAAGCGATAAGCCTGTGCTCCCCAGAGCGCCCAGTAAGCTTGAGTGTAAAAATTGGCGCCGTGTTTTGGATATGGATGGAGTCATCGTTTTGTCCCTTGAAATCCCTTGAATTGGTTGAATACGCTTGGCTTATGACGAAGCAGCGATCTAGGCAACCTCGTGCTGTGTCGCACAGTGAATCCCACCACCCCCAGCCGCAATGGCATCAATATTAATCATATGGACTTTACGATCAGGAAACAAGCTGGTTAAGATGGTTCTGGCTTTCTCGTCTGCTTCTGCATCGCCAAATTCTGGGCAAAGCAAGCCACCGTTGACCAGATAAAAATTGATGTATCCCGCTGCAAAATCCTTCCCATCAAATTGAGGGCGGACTTTGCTTGGCGGGCTTAAAGTAATAATTTGAAGTGCTCTGTTTGAGGCGTCTTTTGCATTTTGTAGTAAGGACAAGTGTTGTCGTGTGACCGCATAATCATAGTGACTAGGATCGGGCTCAAGGTTGGCAAGGACCACGCCAGGTTTGACAAA
>CAYXJI010000158.1:1710-8248 GCA_964465175.1 uncultured Burkholderiaceae bacterium
TCCGTAATGTCTTTACCCGCAATGCCGGGCAGCCAAATGACTTTGCGAATGCCAAGCGTAGCGAATAATTCTTTCTCTATGTCCGCTTTGCTCCATCCTGGGTTTCGGTTATTGTTGATAACACAGCTTTCAGTGATGATCGCTGTGCCTTGACCATCGACTTCGAGCGCGCCGCCTTCGAGGACTAACTTGCTACGTAGATGCGTCAGGTTCATGTGTTTCGCCATATTGCTCGCTATCGTTGCGTCATTCGCATGTGCTTGTTTGTTGCCCCAGCCATTAAAATTGAAATCGACCGCTTGGCGTTGTGATGCCTTATTGCGGACGGTAATGCACCCACTATCTCTGATCCACAGATCATCCGCTGGTGCGGTGATCAGTTCAATGCGCGTATCTAATTTTGTTTTTGCGGCGGCGAGGTTCGCTTGATTGACGATGACCTTGACTGGTTCAAATAGGATGATGGTATTCGCAATCTTTGCCAATGCATCTTGTACGTGCGGAACCATACTAGCACCCCAAATCTCGCTTGAAACATTGAAACTCATCCAGCTCGCAAGATGTTTGTCACCTTCATCTGGCATGAGCCATGTGGTCGTTGGGCTCGTGTCCGTCGATGTGGCGCTGGTTTCTGGTTTGGAGGTGCCTGTTGCGTTGACTGGCTCAGTCTCGCCACCGCCGCAGGCGCTGAGAAGCATAGGCATTGTTAAGCCTGCACTGAGGCTTGAAAATGTTTTTAGGAAGTGTCTGCGGTGTAAGTTGTTTTTCATGGATTTACTCATCAGTTTAATTGTCGATTGCTTGTGTGATATCCGATTGGAAACTGATAGAAATCTCACGACTAGCGCAATGTGATGATTCTATTTGATTGATCAATGAGGAAAATTGATATTTAATGCTTGTATTGACCAATTTTTTTCATATGTTATGCCTAGATTACCTTCTTTACGGTTACTCACTGGTTTTGAAGCAGCCGCCAGGCTTGGTAATTTTTCTCGTGCTGCTGAAGAGTTGCACCTTTCACAATCTGCGATTAGTCATCAAGTTCAGCAATTAGAGGTGGAGCTTGGTCAGCCACTGTTTCATCGCGTTGGGCGTGGTGTAGAGCTAACCGTTGCTGGTCTTGCCCTGTATAAGACGACGCAATCAGCATTGCAGCGTTTGCAAAATGGGATATCACAGATATCAAGCTATCTTGACCCTGGCCTGGTGAGTATTGTGTGTGCATCAAGCGTGGCACATGGATGGTTGCAGTCTCAAATGTCGACATTGAGTCAAGTTCTGCCGCGTCTTCTTCCCTTAGTTTCTGTCGATGACAGTATTCGCTTCGTGGACGAACTCGATGTCGATATTTTTATTGGTGACACACCTTTGCAGCAGGCAAATGTGACGCAACAGATCCTGTTTCGCGATCAGTGGCACGTCGTCGCTTCCTCTACCGTGGCATCTGATTGGAACTCATGGAGTCATAGCCAGCGACGCTTTCAGCTTGGTTTGATTTGTTTAGAACAAAGCTTTTCCGATGAGATAACGATGGATTTGGTGGTGCGTCAGTTGAGTGACTTTAAGCGTATCGCTATTTTTGATGATGAACGTTTGGTTTTACAAAGTGTTTTGAGACGTAAAGGCATTGCCTGTTTACCCTTGAGCCTTACTTGGGACAGTATCCAAAATGGAACACTGGAAATTTTGCCTGAATATCGCCCTATCCAAGGAAAAAACTGGTGGATTTCGCGCGTGTCAGGCGATACGCGGGATACACTTGTCCTTGAAACATTTGATTTTTTGCTGAAGGCTGCAAAGAGCATAGACATTGGTGAGTGATGTTATGGCGAACAGACGTCGGCTTGAGCCTTTATCCATTTCTAATTTATTCGTGCCCTTGTTGGCTAGACAGGATTGATTTAGAAATGGAGTTGCACAGAAGGTGATTTCTAAAGAAGCTATTTTTTGAAGAATCTTCTTCTTATATTAAGAACTCATGCCGGATTATTGACAGAGGTGCTTGAATTTTCAGTCACCAATGAAACGCTCTTTCTCGCCCACACACTATCTTTTGATCCATGTTGTACACGCCTGCTAGTCTTGATTGCTGCGTAGGTAAATAGGCAAGCCATGCATGTGGCGACCAGATTGATGTTCATATTGTTTGATCGATTTTGTAATAGCGAACTGATTGGAATAGCGAGTAAAAGCAGGCTGCATACCCAGAGTAAGTGTACGGATGCCCGGGCGGCACCGCGCCAGTAGGACCACGTCAGGCTGCTGAGAAATACCGTGTAGTAAATCGGCATAAATAGTATGTTGGTGTTGGGGTGTATCTGATAGAACCACAATCCTGCCAACATGCAGCAAATCACCGCGACGATTGATCCCAAACAAATGCCCACGGTAGTCGCTGCCATCCACCGATTTGAAACCGTTTGTTGCCCTTGATTCTTACGCCTTTTTTCCAACCAAAGCAGATTGCCTGAATAAAAAAGGAACGCACCACATAGTCCAAAGAAGAAGTAAACCCAGCGTACAAAATCACCGCCATAACTACCAAAATGCAAAGAAAAGAACGGTGCGACGATGGCCATCCATGTCCCTTCTTTGCCCGGCACCATACTGGCATTCATGATTTTTCCATTGGTGGGATTGAGTACCAGATAACCCGATTCTGGCCCACGTACCAAATAGCGTGGGTTATTCAAAGCCACTCTAAGCATGGGCCGGGCGCTTTCTAGGTTCATAAATTCTAGTTTGTGAATGTCGGCTTGGTTGGACGCTAGCCGGATGGTTTCCAAGAGGCGACTTGGCGTTAATAGTTCAACAGGTGCTAGCACCTGCTTCTTACTTTGTACGCTAGCGACTTCTGTTTTGACTGGTGAGACAAAGTGATTCAATGCATCGTAGTATTGATCGTGAAAAGCAAACACAATCGCTGTCAGGCAAATCACCAAATGGAATGGCAAGCTGGTGATGCCAACGATATTGTGGGCATCGAGCCAAAAACGTTTACGATTTTTTCCCGGTCGTAATGCAAAAAAATCTTTCACCAAAGTGGGTAGTAATAAGATCACGCCAGAGACTAAGGCGAGAAAATAGAGAACACTGGCAACGCCCATCATGTAGATGCCCAGATGTTCATCGTCTAGCATGCCTGGGATGCCACCCGTGCGATGTAGCAGGTCGATCAGCTCTGCCAGTTTTGATGGTGTTTCTTGATGACTGATGAGTTGGCCTTGAGCATCGAGTGAGGCGACCCAACGATGTGCATTCAAATCCAGTTCGCGCCCTGATTTTCCCTCTGCCCAGGTGACGATGGCGTGTCGCTGTGCATCGAGAAGAATTTGAAAATTCTTCTTGGAAGCTGGGTGTTGTTGTAAGACTTGCGAAACTAAATGATTCAGCTGCGTTTCTGGCACACCGCTTAACTTTGATAGCGGTTTATGCATCCAATCATCGATTGGCTGCTTAAACATCGTTAGCGCACCCGCGAAGAAAGCGATGAAAAGAAAAATGCCTGCGGTAATCCCGACCCAGGTGTGAATAGATTGATAGATGCGGAGAATGTCACTACGAATTTTCATGGGGGTATCGATACGGTGATGCTGTGAATTAAATAGTGGGTGAAATCATGGGTGTTGATAGCGATCGTTGGCGACAAATTCAATGTCGCAAGCAATATAAAAGCGTGTGAGCGATGCCGTTGGCGATGACTAAATAAGTCACAGCACGCAGGCCACTGCGGCAAAGATAAATAAAACTGAGTATCAACATCCAGACGGGTGTAATCATCCACATGACGAATTGGTTTTTTTCTGGTGCATCAATACCACCAGGCCCTAGCCAGGCAAAGAGTCCAACTAAAGCGAGTGCTAGCATAAAGCCGAGTATTACTCCCGCTAAAGTTTTTATCCACCAGTCGCGGGCGATAGGCAGACGTGCTGATGTTGTTGGCTTAACGAGATCGGGTGACATGGGATTTTCTTTTAATGACTAAAGAAATGAAGGGAATCAAACTCAGACTGAGCATGCAGACGATCAGATAAATGAAGCAGGCAGCAAGCGGACTTAAATAGGTGTACGCCGCAAAGAAAGCATGTAAATGCACCAGTCCTGCGCAGACCAGCCAAGGTAGCGCTGGCAAGGGTTTTTCTAGGTAAGCTTGATTCCGGTGGCAGAGATAGATCAGCAGATTAGCGCTGATGATGCAGAACAGAAAAATGATGGTGGCAAGTATTGTCATGGGTATTTGCTGGATGGATTTCCGCTATGTCGATTGGGCATGCTCGCCCAATCGACATGTTCGCTCATTAAAAACTATACGATCCGCTGAGGTAGTAATTACGCCCCAGTTCATAGAATGTAAAATCCTTACTTTTGTTTTCTAAATTCACATTACTGATATTTTTTACGCCAAAACGGGCAATCAAATTCTTTTGTAATTGCGTTGAAAAATTCCAGTCCATACGTGTGTAGGCGGGCAGGGGTTTATTTTCATAAGTTTGTTCGCCGACATAGTTCGCCGAAAGCGAGGTACTTAGATTCGATATTGGTTTCCACTGCAAACTAAGATGCGCGATGTTGCTAGGACGATTATCCAGATTGGTTTGTACGCCATTTTCGTTGGTGTATTTGGCATTGAGATGGGTGAGATTGCCGCCCAATGATAATGTTGGTGTGAGTTTAATATCCGCTTGTATTTCCACGCCATTGGTATTGGCTTTGGCCACATTGACCCAACGACGCTTTAATAATTGAGGATCGTAGTAGGCAATAATCATACTATCGACATCGTTTTTGAAACCGACTACGCTGATATTCCAGTCTTTTTCATGTATCTCAAAACCGAGTTCAAGGTTGGTACTTTTTTCTGGCGTGAGATTGGGGTTGCCCGTTAATGTGCAACGACCACCGCAACTAATCACGCTGTATTCATCACTCACCTGATAGGCGCTAGGTGCTTTAAACGCTTTGTTAATACCGCCCTTGATAGTGGTGGTGGTATTGGGTTGGTAGCTGAGGTAAGTTTTGGGCGTAAAGTGATTGCCGTAGAGATTGTTGTGATCCATGCGGCCGGCCAGCGTCAGATGCAGATTTTTTGCCAAGGCGATTTCATCTTCAGCGAATAAAGCAGCGCTGCGGGTCGTAATTTTGCCCGTCTTTAAGTAGGTGAATTTATCTTCTATGGTTTGATTGCGCAGATCAATCCCTGCCGTCAATGCATGCGATGCGAGATCGGTGCTGGCATAGAATTTTGCATAGGTATTGTTTTCTTTCGGATGCCTTTGCAATGGCGCTTTATAGCGAGAGTTGTAATCGTCGATCTCAGTTTCTTCACGCGAAACAAAAGCGGTGCTGCTACCCCAGTACCAATTGGCTTTGTGACTTACGCCATAGGTCAGTCGTTGTATCGCTTGTTCGCCGATATCCCTGGTTTCTACTTTGGTTTGTGGATTGTAGGCGTAGTAGTACATCGCTTTTGGGCGCAAATCATCGTTGTAGGCAAGGTCGAACTCCAGGGTTTGTGACTCTGTGAGTTTAACGGTAGCAGTGCTTGCGATATTCTTCGCTACTTTTCCTTCTAAGCGAGCCGGGCGCGTGCGGTCATCCGCAGAGGTGCTATACCATGCTTCTCTATCGTAAATCTCACCCGCGATGGAGAGACTGAGTTGGTCGTTAATGGCGCCTGAAGTGGCCAGCCCGAGACGGGTTTGCTGACCTTGATCACCACTAGCGATGTGGCGATATTCGGCGGAAATAGTGGTATTCCATTGCCTGCTGGCTTGCTTGGTAATGATGTTGACCACGCCACCAATGGCGTCGGAACCATACAAGGCCGCCATCGGGCCACGTACGATTTCAATTCTTTGAATACTGTTGAGTGGTATTGAACTGAAGTCAAAGTCACCACCACGCCACAGTGCGCCACTGGAAGAAAGGCGCTTTCCATTCACCAGCATTAAGGTGTATTGACCCGCTAAGCCGCGAATCTGAATTTGATCTCGTCCGGTCGAATCTAGAGAGTTATTCACACCAACGGTCTCACGTAATAAATCAGCAATGCCGTTCACCGGCGATTTGGCAATATCTTCGGCGGTGATGACCGTGGTAAAGGCCGGCGCTGCGGCAATGGTGTGACTGCGTAAAGTTGCTGTGACTACCACGACTTGACCGCTATTTTTTTCTTGCTCTTGTGCTAGCGCTGTCTGCGAGATTAAACCAGATGCGGTCATTGCAACGACCAGTGCCTTCTTTACCAACAACATACAAACTCCTCAATTAAATTGCCTCTAAAAAAATGAATGATAATCATTCTCATTCTTATTTGCAATTAAATTGAAAAAAAAGCTTGATATTGGAAAATATTTTTTATTCGCTTTTATTCTGGGTAAGCTCTTAAGTCCTTGTTTTTAAATTTTTTTTATAAATTTAAGAAGGTTTTATCACTGGCTCGCAGTGAACTAATTGAAGTTGCGGTAGCCTCTACTTATAAAACTAAACAACTAGATAGATGCTAGGGAAACGCAGATTTATTCCTAAATCTTGC
>CAYXJI010000159.1:0-4254 GCA_964465175.1 uncultured Burkholderiaceae bacterium
TTCATGAATTTTAAAAAATTAGTTTTTTGCTAAATCTGCTTCTGATGTGAAGGAGTCGGCAAAAAATGCATCCGTGGCTAATTGAGAATTGGCGACAAAATCCCGTTTGGCTGACTCGATCATAATGGGTGCGCCGCAGGCATACACTTGATACGCCGATAGATCAGCATAATCATCGGCTACCGCTTGATGTACAAAGCCAGTGCGTCCCAGCCAAGCATCATCGGGCGTTGCATCCGACACCACGGGCGTGTATTTGAAATTCGCTAGACTATTTGCCCAACTTTCGCACAAAGCATGCATATATAAATCTTGTGGACGTCGCCCGCCCCAATATAAATGCACAGCGCGTGAAGATTTGATGTGAATGAGGTGTTCGACGATGGCCTTGATCGGTGCAAAACCTGTACCGGAAGCTAATAAAATCATCGGCGCTTCGCTATCTTCGCGCAAATAAAAGCTGCCTTGCGGCCCTTCAAAACGCATAATGTCGCGCTCTTTAACGGTGGAGAAGACTTGATCAGTGAGATAGCCACCTGGCATATGACGAATGTGCAGCGTTATCGGGCCTTCAAGATGCGGTGCGTTAGCAAGACTGTAGCTGCGGCGCTTGCCGTCTTTCAGCAAAAATTCTATGTATTGGCCAGCGCGATAATTGAGCTTTTCATTAGCGGGTAATTGCAACTCAAGCAGCATAACATCGCCAGATAATTTTTCCAGTTTGGCGATGCGACTTGGCAGTTTTTTGATCGGATAGTCTTCGTCTGCCACCATCTCTCGTGCTTCGATAGTGAGGTCTGATTGCGGTTTTGCACAGCAGAATAAAGCACCGCCTCGCACTTCCTCCTCGTCGCTTAAAGCTTTTTGTTGATGATTGCCATGTACGACCTGACCGCTGCTGACTTTGCCTTTGCATGAGCCGCACGCCCCATTCTTGCAGCCGTATGGCAAAATGAGGCCTGCGCGTAAGGCGGCAGACAAGACGGTTTCGTCGGCGTCGCAACTAAATTGGCGGCCACTAGGAGAAATTGTTACTTGAAACGTCATACGATTCCTGAATTCTAAGATTTACATAAAAAACGCTATGCAACAAAGTGCTCCGGTAAAACTCAGTGCAAAAAAATTTGCCAAACCTCGTTGCCTAATTATCGGTTGCGGCGATGTTGGTATGCGATTATTGCCGCATTTGGTCGACCGCTTTCGGGTGTTTGCGGTGACCAGCCAGAGCGCCGATTCGGAACGCTTTGTGCAGCTACGTGCTGCTGGTGCAGTTCCGGTTTTTGCGAATCTTGATCAAGTCGATACCATCAAACGACTCGCAGGTTTAGCTAATATCATTGTGCATTTAGCGCCGCCGCGTACTGAGGGGGAAATCGATCTCAGAACCCAGCAATTGGCCGCTATTTTACCTGAGATGGCCCATCTTGTTTATGTCAGTACCACGGGGGTTTATGGCGACTGTGGTGGTGTGCAGTTTGACGAGACGCGACCATGCAAACCGAATAATACGCGCGCCAAGCGCCGAGTCTCTGCCGAGAACATCTTACGTGCGTGGGCCAAACGGCGTGGTGCGTTACTGTCGATTTTACGTGTGCCGGGTATTTACGCCGCAGATCGATTGCCCATCGAACGTCTGCGAAAAGGCACACCGGCTTTGATTGCCAGCGATGACGTGTACTCCAATCACATCCACGCCGAAGACCTCGCGTATTTAATTAAGCTGGCGATTTTCAGAGCGCGCCCAAATCGGGTTTATCATGCGGTCGATGATAGTGATTTAAAAATGGCAGATTATTTCGATCAAGTCGCCGATCATTTCCAACTCCCACGCCCACCAAGACTTCCTAGAGCTGAGTTGGAAAAACAAGTTTCACCTATGCTTCTATCATTTATGTCAGAGTCGCGGCGTTTGATGAATCGGCGCATTAAAACTGAATTAGGGGCTAGATTGCGGTTTCCGACAGTGAAACGTGCTTTGCTGGATTTAATAGGGGAAAGCTAAAACCTCTCAACACAGAGACACCGAGTTTGGGTGGGAAAGCTTGAGAGAATCTTCTAAACGATGAGGTCTAATCTCTATTTTTTTTCTGTGTTTTCGTGTCTCTGTGTTGAGCGGTTCAGATGTTAAGTTCGAACTTGCCGCAATGCGGCAAAGCTGGTGCAGCAGGAGTACAATACGTGCTTAGTAATTATTTTGTCTGGTTTTATCATGTCTTCCCCTATTTTGAATGTTGATCTGCATTGTCATTCCACTATTTCTGATGGTGTGTTAGCGCCTGCGGCAGTTGCTGAACGGGCACATGCGCAGGGGGTGGATATGTGGGCTTTGACGGATCATGATGAAGTCAGTGGTATTGCTGCCGCGCGTGAAGCTGCGACGGATTTGGGTATGGCGTACGTGACAGGTTTGGAGATTTCTGTGACTTGGGCGAATAAAACCATACACATTGTTGGCTTGAATATCGATGAAAAAAATCACGATTTATTGGCGGGCTTGGTCAAAACCCGTTCTGGTCGCCAGCGACGGGCTGAAGATATGGCGGCTGATTTGGCGAAGGTCGGCATTCCGAATTGTTATGAGGGGGCGCTGAAATATGTGGGGAATCCCGATTTGATTTCGCGTGCCCATTTTGCGCGTTACTTGGTTGAAATCGGCGTGTGTGAAGATGTGTCGGCAGTATTTAAAAAATATTTAGCCGATGGCAAACCCGGTTTTGTGCCGCACCGTTGGGCAACTTTGTCTGAAGCGGTGGGGTGGATACGCGGGGCAGGTGGGATCGCGGTGGTCGCGCATCCGGGGCGTTATGATTTAACGCCTTTGGCATTTGACGTATTCTTTAATGAGTTTAAAGACCTCGGTGGCAAAGCGATTGAAGTCGTGACTGGCAGTCATAGCGTCGATCAGTACGAGGAGTACACGAAAATCGCAAGTCGTTACGGATTTATGGCTTCGCGTGGCTCGGATTTTCATGCGCCCGATGAAAATTTGCCCGACTTGGGACAATTGCCGCCGCTGGCGAAAGAGTTGACGCCAGTGTGGCAGAGTTGGATGAAATGATTTTGCTTTTGGTGCTTGGCTTAATTAGCACTTGAAGTTGCGCTGACTGTGCCCATATTGCAGCAAGTGATGTCCATGTGGGTTGTTTTGGAATTGGAGAATAAATTATGAAACGTATCGTCTTATTTTTAGCGACGAATATCGCGGTGATGTTAGTCATGACCGTGATACTGTCTATGTTGGGCGTGAATAACTACTTGAGCGCAAAAGGCTTAAACCTCGGTGCCTTGGCGGTATTTTCGTTGGTGGTTGGCTTTACAGGTTCTATCTTTTCGCTGTTAATTAGCAAACCGATGGCGAAATGGTCGACGGGCGCACGTGTGATCGACAATCCCTCGTCTTCGACTGAATTTTGGTTGGTCAGCACCGTGAAAACTTTGTCCGAGCGCGCTGGCATCGCGATGCCAGAAGTCGCTGTGTATAACGGCGAGCCAAATGCTTTTGCCACAGGTGCTTTCAAAAATTCAGCCTTGGTCGCGGTATCGACTGGCTTGTTAGAAAGCATGACCAAAGAAGAAGTCGAAGCGGTCTTGGGACATGAAGTGGCGCATATCGCGAATGGTGATATGGTCACGATGACGCTGATCCAAGGTGTGGTGAATACTTTTGTGGTGTTCTTGTCGCGTATCGCAGCCTATGCGGTCGATAGTTTCCTGTCTAAGGATGATGAGAGCCACAGCCCAGGTATCGGTTTTCATATCGCTTCTTTTGTATTCCAAATCTTGTTTGGTATCGGCGCATCTTTAATCGTGGCTTGGTTCTCACGTCAACGCGAGTTCCGCGCCGATGCCGGTGCGGCAAAATTGTTGGGTGATCGTCAACCTATGATTAATGCCTTAGCGCGATTAGGTGGAATGGCACCAGGGGAGTTGCCGCAATCTATGGCAGCGGTGGGAATTAGCGATAAAGCGGGATGGGCTGAAATGTTTTCTACCCATCCCCCAATGGCGCAGCGTATTGCCGCACTTCAGCAACTGAGATAAGTAGCCAAATTAGTAAGATCATCAACGGAGGCACAGCCTCCGTTGTCACATTTGTAGATTCTATTTATGAGCCAATTTTTTCAAATTCATCCCGATAATCCGCAACTGCGTTTGATCAAACAAGCGGTGCAGATCATTGATCAGGGTGGCATCGTCGCCTTGCCGACCGATTCTTGTTACGCTTTAGTCTGCCATCTTGACGATAAAGACGCC
>CAYXJI010000159.1:4308-8237 GCA_964465175.1 uncultured Burkholderiaceae bacterium
TTTGACTTTGCTCTGTCGCGATTTATCCGAAATCGCGCAATATGCCAAAGTGGATAATCGCCAATTCCGTATGTTAAAGGCGGCAACGCCTGGTGCTTATACTTTTATCTTGGAAGCGACCAAGGAAGTCCCGCGCCGTTTAAGCCATCCTTCGCGTAAAACCATAGGTTTGCGTGTGCCAGAAAATCCGATTACCCATGCTTTGCTAGAAGAGTTAAAGCAGCCTTTGCTAGGAACTACGCTAATACTGCCTAACGAAGAAGAGCCCATGACCGATCCCGAGCAAGTGCGCGAACGTCTGGAAAAACAAGTCGATTTAGTGATCGATGGTGGTGCCTGTAGCTTGATCCCGACGACCGTGATCGATATGACGCAAGAAGTGCCGGAACTCCTACGGTTAGGGCGAGGAGATGCTTCTCTGTTTGGTTTGTGATGGGGGCGATCGATGCACGAATACTAAAAAGCAAAATTAAGGATTAATCAATTCATGGATTCATTGATACAAACCATTGCGGTGTATGCCATCCCCGTTATTTTGGCGATTACCCTGCATGAGGCAGCGCATGCCTATGCTGCCAAATTTTTTGGCGATACGACCGCCTATAGTCAAGGACGCATGAGTCTAAATCCGGTCGTGCATATTGACTTATTCGGCACCATTATTATCCCTGTGGTCTTGTATTTGGCAACGGACGGGCAATTCTTGTTCGGTTATGCCAAACCTGTTCCCGTGAATTTTGGTGCGCTCCGCAAACCTAAGCGTGATATGGCATGGGTGGCATTGGCTGGGCCAGGTGCGAACTTCATCATGGCATTTTTGTGGATGATTTTGGCGGTGGTCTTGGTCGCATTTAAAGTTGAGCAAGAGTTCTTTTATCGTATGGCGCAAGCTGGATTATTAACGAATTTGGTGATGTTTGCGTTCAACCTTTTTCCGATACCACCATTGGATGGCGGCCGTATTTTGACCAGCATGCTACCGCATCGTCAAGCTTATGAATTTTCAAAAATAGAACCGTATGGTTTCTTTATTGTGATGGCGTTGGTCTACTTTAAAGTTTTGCAATTTTGGATGTACCCGCTAAGGAATGTCGCGCAATCGATTTTGCAACTACTGATGACACCGTTCACCATGTTTTTGAATTGAATATGAATTCCCCTTCAACTTGGGTGCAGCGGTTTATCCACGAAATTCCCCGTTCAAACGGCCAAGTATTGGATCTAGCTTGCGGCAGCGGGCGGCATACGCGTTTATTGATCGAGGCGGGTTTCGACGTGGTAGCGCTTGATCGTGACACGACGTCTTTTCCTGAGCTTGAGAAGCTGGGCGCTCAGTGTCAGTTATTCGATCTAGAGAAAATACCATTGGCCTGGCCCTTTCCTGCCGACTATTTTGCGGGAATTGTCGTCACAAATTATCTACACCGACCGCTCATGCCATGGCTCTTGCACTCGCTGGCGGATCAAGCTGTGTTGATCTATGAAACTTTCGCTAAGGGCAATGAGCAATTTGGGCGACCACGAAATCCTGATTTTCTTTTGCATGACAATGAACTATTGCAGCACTTCATCTATCCGACGTCGCTCAATTGGCAGCAACAATGTTTGGCTTTTGAACATTTGCATGTGAAAAATGTCAACCAAACCACGCAAGCCGTCGTTCAGAGAATTTGTGTGCGGCGGTCGAGACGGTGAGATGGTGGCTGAGTTGCGCTTAAATCTACTGGAATCTAGCCTCGATTCTCTCCCATAGCAGGTAACGATCCGCTACAATAATGGCTTTACTTTTTCCACGCGCTAAGATGACAACGATACAAGGAAGTTTGGTCGCGATTGTGACCCCGATGCAGGCCGATGGTAGTCTCGATATTCCCACGCTGCGTAAGCTAATTGACTGGCATATCGCCGAAGGCACCGATGGCATCGTCATCGTTGGCACTACAGGTGAGTCTCCTACCGTGAGCGTAGAAGAGCACTGTGAATTAATTCGCGTTGCCGTTGAGCATACCAATAAGCGTGTACCTATCATCGCTGGCTCTGGTGGTAATTCTACCGTCGAAGCCATTACCTTGACTAAGTTTGCCAAAGAAGCCGGTGCAGATGCTTCGCTCCAAGTGGTTCCTTATTACAATCGTCCGACCCAAGAGGGCATGTATCAGCATTTTAAGAAAATCGCTGAATCCGTGGATTTGCCGATTATTTTGTATAACGTACCGGGTCGTACCGTGGCGGATATGTCCAACGAGACGATCGCGCGCTTAGCGGAAGTGCCGGGCATCGTCGGCATCAAAGACGCGACGGGCAATGTCGGACGTGGTTTAGAACTGTTGCGCATGGTGCCTAAATCCTTTGCGGTTTATTCAGGTGACGATCCAACGGCGATGACCTTGATGTTCTGTGGAGGTAAAGGGAATATTTCGGTGACCGCCAATGTCGCACCAAAAGCCATGCATGAATTATGTGCGGCCGCGATGAAAGGGGATATTGCTAGCGCAGTTGCCATTAATAATCGCCTAATTCCTTTGCATGCCAAGTTATTTATCGAACCAAATCCCGTCCCCGTAAAATGGGCATTGGCAGAAATGGGCTTGATGCCAGCTGGAATTCGTTTGCCTTTGGTTAGCCTTTCTAGCCAATATCATGATATTGTTCGTTCCGCTTTACGTGAAGCTGGCGTATTGCAATAAGAATTTTTGACGAGTGCGCATGGCAAGTCCGTGGCGGGAGACCAGTGCTCGTGTTTTCATGCAAATTTAATTGATTACAATTCGTAGGGATTTTCACATGGCAAAAAGCGTTGTTGCTAATAAAAAGATGGTTCGTGCTTTGGCATTAGCTGGTGTAATTGGCGCTGCGGGATTGAGTGCTGGCTGTAGTTTCGTGGGTAATATTTCCGATTCCAATCGTATCGATTACAGAAGCGCAAGCAAGGCAAAAAACACTTCCCTCGATGTCCCTCCTGATTTGACCCAAATTCGCCGTGATAGTCGTTTTTCTATTCCTGACGCTGAGCAGGGTAGCACGACCGCATCTTCGTATGCAGCAAAGCGTGCTGGTGTGTCTGGTGCCGCTGTTGCAACGGCAAATGGCGCTGTGGCGCCAAGTCAGTTGAAAGAGATGCGCATTGAGCGCAATGGTACGCAGCGCTATTTGGTGGTGAAATTTGCCCCCGAAGTTTTATGGCCGCAACTTAAAGACTTTTGGCAAGATCAGGGTTTCTTGATCAATGTCGAGAATGAAGCCACAGGCGTGATGGAAACTGATTGGGCTGAAAATCGCGGCAAAATTCCGCAAGATATGATTCGTTCGGCGATTGGCAAGGTATTTGATGGCTTATATTCTACTGGAGAGCGTGATAAGTTCCGCACCCGTGTAGAGCGCGCCGCCAATGGCGATGTCGAAATTTACATTAGCCACCGTGGGGCGCAAGAAGCATTGACTGGTATGCAGAAGGATAATACTGCGTGGACATCTCGTGCGAATGACGCAGGTTTAGAAGCAGAATTTTTATCTCGTCTGATGTTGCGTTTGGGTTCTGATGATGTGAAGGTCAAGGCCGCTATCGCAGCCACGGAGCCGACTGCGGTATCAACTGGCGCGCCGCGGTCAAAGTTGTTGAGCTTGAATGAATTGAGTTATCTCGAGACGGACGAAGGATTTGATCGCTCATGGCGTCGTGTTGGTTTGGCTTTGGATCGTATTGGTTTTACGATTGAAGATAGAGATCGCTCCAAGGGACTGTATTTCGTGCGTTATATCGATCAGGATATAGATGCTAAGACCAAGGGTGCTAGTCAAGGCTTCTTTGCTCGTTTGTTCTCATGGGGGTCTAGTGATGCGGCCAAAGACGGTGAAAAATTCCGCATCTTGGTGCGTGATGCGGGTGAGTCTAGTCGTGTGACTGTGCATGGTGAGGATGGAAAAGTATC
>CAYXJI010000160.1:0-8235 GCA_964465175.1 uncultured Burkholderiaceae bacterium
GTGTTTAATTTGCGTTTAGAGATGAAACTGTAAGCTACATAATCGACGCCATGCTTTGTTAACGCTTACTTAGCTGGCATGGATCGTATCATTGAACTCTTTGATATTGTGTGTGATGATTTGAATTAAGCCAGATTGCGCTGCCTGCTGTGGGTGGCGCATCACATAATTATAAAAATCAAATAAGTCGGGTAAATGCGTGTTTGTCTCAGTGGCTAAATCATTTGGTGGCGTTGCGTTTGCTATCCCTATGCAGGCATTCCTTCCACCTCTTTTGACCATATATAGACCAAGGTCGGCAAAATTAATGACCTGTGCCCAGGTAATGAGACTAGGCTGTTTGTGGAAGAAAGGAAAACAAGCATAGCCGACCGAGCAGGTGCATGCGATCTCGATGTCGTCGAGTAAGGTGAACGGTCTGGCTGCCACTACATGGCGTATCCGTTCGGCGACAATACCGGCATCCTTGCGATTGCAACTGCGCGCCACAACCAAAAATTCTTCGCCGCCCCAGCGCACCAAGTAGTCCGATTCGCGGAATACACTTTGTAATCTGTCTCGCATCTGTATCAGCACCAAGTCACCGGACGCATGCCCGTAGCTGTCATTGACCGACTTAAAATGGTCTAAATCAACCATAAAAAATACTAAGTCTTCTTCCATTTGAAGATCGATCGTGTTCGTGTCTACCGTCAACATGTCTTCATAAACGCGAACCGCGCGCGCTACATCGCTCTCGATATTTTGTAATAAAAAACGACGATTTCTGAGACCTGTCAACGGGTCGGTGATGCTGACTTCTTCTAATTGATTTTGGGTTTCGCGTAGGGCTTGTAGCGTCGCTTCCAATTGTTTGTAGGCCGCTGCATTGTCCAATGCGATTGCGCCATAGGCGGCTAGCGTGCGCAGAATAGAGCGTTCGCGCTCGCCATACACGTGGGGGCGCGTTGACTGGATCGACATCACCCCCAGTAATTTATCGCCTATCATTAAAGGCGTATATAACAGGCTCAAGGTCTCCATCGTTCCCGGAATAATAAAGCGGCCCTTTGTGCCCGGCTCTCTCTCGAGTACGATTTCTTGTCGCTCGCGAGCACAACGCGCGAAGGATGAAATAGGGTGATCAATCGCGGTCGCAAAATTAGAAATAGGCTTACCGTTTTCTATCCCAAACACAAACTGTAAGCTAGTTCCATCGGCATCTAATAAGGAAATTCCAAAACTAGTCGCGTCGAGCAGATCATTCACATGTCGATGTAAGGATTTGAATACCGCGTCGATATCGAGGTTGGCGGTGATTTCGCGTCCAATTAAGCCCAAGGTCTCCAAAGTATTACTGGATTCTTGCAAACTGCTGGCTCGTGCAGCTTCAGTCTTTGCGATTTGCTGATGGTATTCTGCGTCGGCTCGATGGCGTTCATTGTCGTGTTTGACCTGCATCGCCGTGGCGCGGTTTTGCGCCTCGATGAGACGCCGATTTTCTTTGGCTTTGGCCGATAGTTGTGCATAGCGATAGGCGGACTCAAAATCACGAAGCTGGGCATAGGCCTCGGCAATGTCGTCTAATAAGTTGGCAGGAATATTGCCCGCTTTTAAATTTTCGCAGAGCGCTTGCGCTTCTAATAAATACGCTAGGCGCAATTGTTTTGCCGCGCCTTCGGTACTCAATAATTCGGGATGGGTTTTGGTCAGCTCAGCATAGACCCTTAAGCATTTAAATTGCTCATCGCTATTTTTTTGTTCGCGTGCGATGCACAAGGCTTGCTGAATTTTTTCGTGCGCTAAGCTGGCTTGACCAAGACGGCAATAGGCGATAGCTTGACCGCGCCAACAATCTGAAATAAAGACAGGTTCATTGTGTACTTGAATTCTCTCGGCTGCCAACTCAAAATAGCGCAATGCCTCGTAGGGTGTTTCGAGATCGATGGACAAGTCACCGAGGTAGGCCAAGGTATGGGCGAAAGTGCGCGATCCCGGTATTTTTTCTTGTAGGCGCAGCGCCTCCATTAATTTTTCTTTCGCTTCCGCATAGCGCCCTAGCAAACGTAATGCATTGCCAGTTTGTAGCAAGGCTATTGCTAGTGACCCCGGCCATTGTCGCTCACGCGCTAAAGCCAGCGCCGCCTCATCCCATTCTAGCGCCGCATCGAGATCGTCCAAAGTCGCAAATGAATCGCCCGCATTGGTCGCGGCTAAGATCGCTTGTCGAATTTGACCGGTTTCTAAGGCTGCTCTGTGCGCGCGTATATGGAGGCGACAAGATTCTCCGAGCTCACCAAACTTATTGGCAATAATGGCGCGTGCACTGTCTAGCCATGCCATGACTGCGGCCGGATAGGTACAATTGTTAGGGAAATGTTCGCCGAGTAACGGCGCCGTTTGCATAGGATCGTTGATAGCACTGTTATGTAAATGACGCGCCAGAGCGATTTGAAAACGCGTCGTGTCTTGGGCGAGTTGAAACTGCTCGATCGCGATTTTTAAAAAATGATCGCGCTGCGCAATCTCACCAAAATCTCTATGGATAGAACTGAGCAAGAAGCAGCAGTCGCCGATGCCTGTAAAGTCGTTTAACACACTAAAATTTTGTAAGGCCTGTTGCGTGACTTTTTGGGCTTTACCTAGTTCGCCTTGCAGCCAATACAGTTCGCCTTGTATGAGATCAATGCTTGAGCGTAAAGTAATGCGTTCATCTAGCGGGATTTCTAGCTTGATTGTTTGGGGTGTAGCTTTATCGAGATCATCCAAAAGTGCAGTTGCTTCGTCGAGTAGCATTGCGCTGCGTTGGCAATCGCGCTGACGTAGCTGCCATGCCAATTGAACTAGTTGAACGAGGCGAGCGGTTTTTTCGGTCGGTGCACGTGCCGTCAGCGTATTGAGTGCTGACTCCATCCTCTTAACTTCAATCTCTAAGGCGTACCCATCCATTATCAGATCATATTCCAAAAGCGAGCCACATCGAATCTCTATTTTTTATCGACATCAACTTGACTATACAAGTTTCATCGACAATCTAACACAAAGAAAATCTGCTTCACACTGTCGAAGGATAAAAAGATTGTCAACCATTGATACTTGCTTATCAAGAAACATCTCCAAAGTCCTAAAACTTGAAGATGTTTTTTTGGAACTAATTTTCTCACTAATTTCTTAAAACAATGCGGACGTTACCTTCAGCACTTCATCTGCGGTCGTCATCCCATCAATAATTTTATACGCGCCGGCAATACGCAAGGGCTTCATGTCGTCCTTGATCGCTTGTTGCCGCAAGGCATGGATGTCGGAATCTTGTTGTATGAGTTTGCTAAAAGTTTGCGTGACCGTCAATAATTCATACAGACCGGTACGGCCCTTGTAGCCAGTTTGACGACATTCCAAGCATCCCACTGGACGATATACTTTTGCCGGTTTTTCTATCGGCCAGTTCTCGACTAATGCGGACCATACTGGTTCAGGAATTTCACCATCTTCCGTCTTGCAATGCGGACAGAGTGTTCGGACTAAGCGTTGCGCCAATATGCCAACGATGGTGGCTTCTAAAAGATAGTAGGGGACGCCTAATTGCAATAAACGCATGATGGCTGAGGGAGCGTCGTTGGTGTGCAAGGTGGATAACACCAGATGACCTGTTAAGGCAGCCTGTATTGCCATCTCGGCGGTGGGCAAATCGCGAATTTCCCCCACCATAATAATGTCAGGATCTTGCCGCATCAAAGCGCGTACACCATCGGCAAAAGAGATGTCGATATTTGATTGCACTTGCATCTGATTAAACGATGCCTCCACCATTTCAATCGGATCTTCCACTGTACAAACATTGACATCTGGTGTCGCTAGTGCTTTCAATGTGGTGTAAAGGGTCGTTGTTTTGCCTGAACCGGTAGGGCCTGTGACCAAAATAATACCGTGCGGTTTTTGCGTTAAATTGTCCCAACGTAGGGCGTCGGTTTTGGGGAAGCCTAATTCCGGCAAGGTCTTTACCACCACCTCCGGATCAAAAATACGCATGACCAATTTTTCGCCAAAGGCGGTGGGCAGTGTGGATAGACGCAACTCTACTTCTTGCCCATCCGAGGTACGCGTTTTGACGCGACCATCCTGAGGGCGTCGTTTTTCGATTACGTCCATACGCCCGAGTAATTTGATCCTGGCAGTCATCGCGATCATGACGATGGCCGGCACTTGATATACCTGATGCAGTACGCCATCGATACGGAAGCGTATCGCTGCCATATCGCGCTTGGGTTCAAGATGGATGTCGGAAGCCCGTTGGTCAAAGGCAAATTGCCATAACCAATCGACGATGTTAATCACGTGTTGATCGTTCGCATCAACTTGCTTATTGGACTTACCAAGTTCGACTAATTGTTCAAAATTATTCCGTAATGCTAGGTCGTTACCGTTGGCTTTACGGGCATCTTTAATGGACTTCGCCAGTGAAAAAAACTGCGCGGTATATTGCGCGATGTCGAGCGGATTGGCTAAGACAAGTTTGATTTCTTTTTGGGTGATTTTGGTGATTTCTTCTAGCCAGGCATTATCGTATGGGTCGGTGGTCGCAATGGTAATGCTGTCTACGTTCGCTTCCACGGGCAAGATATTGAAGCGTGTGGCATAAGTTGAAGACATCACGTCCGAAACCTTGGTGAAATCAATTTTTAAAGGATCGATACGATAAAACGGTAAGCCGACTTTGCGCGCTGCCCACTCGGTGACCCAGTCTAAGGTCAATAGGTGTTGCGAGCGCGCTGCCGAATATAGCTTGGCTTGCGCGATGGCGGTGAATGGGTGCATATGTGCTGGCCCATTGCGTAAAATACCCCGCGTGTGATTGTAGGCTGTCTTCGCATCTTCTTTCTTGACGATGCCGTCTTCTATCATCCAAGTGAAAATTTGCTGTAGGCTTAAATTTTTCGGTGCTGAATTCATATTTTGAGATCGATTGAGAAGAAAGAAAAAGGAAAGTAGGGCAATCTTGTTCGTGCAGGATGACGTCTAAATAAAGCGCTTATTCATGTTTTGATGTTAGTCCGTCGACCCAGCTGCGCGCAGGTAGTTTGGTGCGTTGCGTGATCGCGTCGGCGCGTTCAATTAATACGGGTAAATCGAGTTTGAGGCGTGCTTTGAAAGCAATTGCAACGACATTGCCGTCGTGAACTTCTGGCAAGCAAAATACCGAACCGAATACATAACGCAATACTTTTATATTCTTTGCGAAGCTTGGGTGGTCGCCAAATAAATTCACTGTCAAAACGCCATCAGGACTTAAACAATCGGCACAGCCTTGATAAAACTCTGTTGTATCGAGCACTGGGCCACGCGCGGTTGCATCATATAAATCCACTTGTAGCGCTTGAAATTGAGCATGGTTGCATGGGTCAGTTACAAAATCCATTGCGTCCATTTCGATGACATTGAGACGCTCATCATTGGGCGGCAATTTAAACATGCTCTCGCACACCATAATGACGGCAGGATTTAAATCCACGGCCGTGACTTTGGTGTTGGGAAACTGGCGGTAGCAAAATTTGGTTAATGCGGCAGTGCCAAGGCCGAGCTGGGCGACATGGCTAGGATGGTCGTGAAATAACATCCAAGCCATCATTTGCTGCGCGTATTCCAACTCTAGCCAATCTGGCTTGCGCAAGCGCATCGCACCTTGCACCCATTCCGTGCCGAAATGTAAGTAGCGCACGCCATCGTGTTCTGACAAGGTTACGGGTGCATATTTTGGTTTGCGTGGGCTAGCTTTTTTTGCGGCGCTCGGGCCTGAGCGATAATTGGATTCAGCTTCTATGGATTTTCGTTTAATTAACATAATGAGACGTTGGCAGGTGGTTGCGCAAAAGTCATGCGCTGAATCAAATACTTATGAGAAGCGCGGATGAGGCATCAAGTTTTCGTGGCAAAGATTGATTGTAAACGCTATGTTGTTAAGCGTGTCATTGATTTCTATCGACTAGCTCCCATCTCATGTCGTGGTCTGTATTAATCTAATGTCCGGTGAATGTTGTGCGAATATCGAATGAATTGTCAACTGAATGTTAAATGTGGCGTTGTACGCGGACAGGTAGTTAATTTGTGCATTCTCATGAGATAACAACTAGCGAAACCATGTAAGGAGTTTATTTTGAAAAAGTTAATAATTATGGCAGCAGTGCTGGCGTCGACCACGACAATGACGGCTTGTGTCTCTACCCATACTTCGGGCAGCGTGTATCGCCCCTATCAGACTCAGAACGAGATGTCGGTTCGTATGGCGGTGGTTGAATCGGTGCGGGAAGTGACGATAGATGGTGGGCGTAGCGGTGTTGGTACTTTGACCGGTGCCGCATTGGGCGGTTTGGCGGGCTCTAGTGTGGGTGGTGGTCGCGGTTCGACGGCGACTGGCATAGTTGGCGCGGTAGTCGGTGGAATTATTGGTAATAATGTCGAGTCCAATGCAAATACGCGCCGTGGTGTAGAAATTACAGTGCGTCTCGATAATGGTGAGATGAAGGCGATTACACAAGACGCCGACGAACCTTTCCGCCCTGGTGAGCGCGTGCGTTTATTGTCAGATCGCCGAACTACGCGCGTCACACATTAATTTATTTGGCTTGTTCTAAAATAAAAAACCGGAATTTAGTTCCGGTTTCTTATTTGCAAAAGCGAGTTATACACTTAGTTAGCGCTACTCATTTACTTACATTGAGCAACATCTCATTTAAACGTTTCACGAAGGCGCTAGGATCTTCCAAAGTACCACCTTCTGCTAATGCGGCTTGATCAAACAAAATGTGTGACCAGTCATTGAACTTGGCCTCTTCATACTTCAAGCGTTGCACCAATGGGTGATCTGGATTTACTTCCAAAATAGGTTTAGATTCTGGTGCTGCTTGTCCAGCGGCTTTTAACATACGCACCAAATTGCCCGATAACTCGTTTTCATCTGCGACCAAACACGCTGGAGAGTCGGTCAATCGGAAAGTGATGCGCACGTCTTTGGCTTTGTCTGCCAATGCAGTTTTCATCTTCTCGACCAAATCTTTAAATTGCGTTTCGGTTTCTTCGTGTTGCTTTTTCTCGGCTTCATCCTCTAATTTACCCAGATCCAAATCGCCTTTCGCGACGGATACCAAATCTTTGCCTTCGAACGCAGTTAAGAAAGACAGCATCCATTCGTCAACGCGATCAGTGAGTAACAAAACTTCCACACCTTTTTTGCGGAAAATTTCTAAATGTGGGCTGTTTTTGGCTGCGGCAAAGCTGTCGGCAGTGACGTAGTAAATCTTGTCTTGACCTTCTTTGGCACGTGCCAGATAGTCGGTCAGTGAAACGGTTTGCGCATCGTTGTCATTGTGCGTGGAAGCAAAGCGGAGCAGGGCGGCGATACGATCTTTGTTGGCCGCATCTTCACCGATACCTTCTTTCAAGACTTGACCAAATTCTTTCCAGAAACTGGCAAATTTCTCTTTCTTGCTTTCTGCTTCATCGCCTTCCGCATTCGCTAAATCTTCTAGCATGCCGAGTACACGTTTTGTCGAGCCTTCACGGATCGCTTTGATATCGCGTGATTCCTGCAAAATTTCGCGCGATACGTTCAAAGGCAAATCATTGGAATCGATAATCCCTTTCACGAAACGCAAGTAGACAGGCATTAATTGCTCGGCATCGTCCATGATGAAGACGCGTTTAACGTAGAGCTTGATACCACCACGTTTATTGCGATCCCACATATCAAACGGTGCGCGACTTGGGATGTACAGCAATTGTGTATATTCGCTGCGACCTTCGACACGATTGTGCGTGTGTGTCAACGGTGCGGTGTAGTCGTGCGAAATGTGTTTGTAGAATTCTGTGTATTGTTCAGGCGTGATGTCAGACTTGCTGCGCGCCCACAAAGCGCTCGCCTGATTCACAGTTTCGAGTTCGTCTTTCAGAACTTGTTCTTTTTTCTCATCATCCCATTCTTCTTTTTGCATCAAGATAGGCAAAGAAATGTGATCGGAATAGGTGCGGATGATGGATTTGAGTTTCCAAGAAGAGAGGAAATCATCTTCACCTTCGCGTAAATGCAAAGTGATGGAGGTGCCGCGATCTTCTTTGTTCATTGGCTCTACGCTGAAATCACCCGCGCCAGCCGATTCCCAACGTACACCTTCACTGGCTGCGGTGCCAGCACGGCGGGTTTCTACGGTCATCTTGTCGGCAACGATAAAGCCTGAGTAGAAGCCGACGCCAAACTGCCCAATC
>CAYXJI010000161.1:0-1371 GCA_964465175.1 uncultured Burkholderiaceae bacterium
GCCGACCTTCGATGCCGACAAAGGACAATTGCTGCGCACTCAAAGTTTGTACACTCTGGAGTAAAAAGCGGCTCCCAGTATGCGTGCCGACAATCCAAGCCAATGCCATGAGCATCACGAGCAGCACAATGACAACATAGGTCAATAGTCGCCAAGCAAAATGCGCACGCGACTTTGCCCGCACTAGCACCTGTGACGACACAGTAGGCGATGCTGAAGGATGCGAATCTGGAGATGGATCTTGATGCATATTTGTTGCTGAATTTTGCTAAATTTTGCCGAAATTCACTAAACCTTATTGTGATTAATTGCGACTAAAAGGCGATCGCAATCGAAATATCGAAGCGAATTTTTCTCGTCTGACGTCCGTAGGCTACATCGAATGCGATAGGTCCCGCCGGCGTTTTAATGCGCGCGCCAACACCTAACCCTTGTTTGCTCTCTAAAGAGCGTAAATCTCTCGCCGCATCGCCCACGTCGATAAATGCAGCCACACCCAAAGTATCATTGCGCCAATGCACATATTCAACACTGGACGCCGCCATCACATGCCCGCCCAACACTGCGCCGCCACTCTTCACACCCAAGCTTTGATAAGCGAAACCACGCACGCTGGTACTACCGCCACTACGAAATAAATAGTTCTCGGGTATGCCGCCCTCGCCGTTGCTAAAGACCTTACCAAGCTCAGTACGCAACAAGATGCTATCGCGCTCGCCCACCGGAATCCAATACTGATATTTCGCATACAATCGCACAAAACGCTGATCTGAAATCAAGGCTTTATCTGAAAATGCGAAATCTATTTGCGCACGCTGCCCCTGACGCGGCGCGAAGACATCGTCAACATCGCGCCAAACCCAACCTACACTCGCGACCAAGGCTCGGCTTTTACGCTGCAGCTCTTGCTTAGTACCGTCATTTTCTACGACCTGATCTTGGGTGTAATTCAGGCCTAGGGATTGTTCTAACTTACCATGTGTGATCGTTCGTTTCACCCCCACCGCAGCACGTGTCTGTAGCAGGCCTTCCACATTTAAACGATCAAATAAAACGCCAAAAGAATCTAAGCGATTTTGATCTTGCGGCGGCAAAAAAACATCGGCATAGGAAAGCTGGCGTTTTTGCTCCAGCCGAATCGCACCACGCAAATCCCAAACGCGATTAAAGACATTCCGATCTCGGTAGCTCATTTCGGTACGAAAACCTGTATTCGAACTGTACCCAGTACCAAACACTAAATCCCGCGTCTGCCGTTCCACTAAACTAAGCTCTATCGGCAAGGCCTCGGCCTTACTCGTGTCCGGTTCGAGGTTAAAGGCGACGGTTGAAAAGAAGGCGGAATTTTGCAAAGCACGCTGAAAATCTAAC
>CAYXJI010000161.1:1381-3586 GCA_964465175.1 uncultured Burkholderiaceae bacterium
TAGCACTCGAATAAGGCTGGGCTTTTTTGGGTGGATTAAAGCGGTCGATTAACCACAGCGGATAACGCTCCAAACCCGTAACGAGCAAATCACCGAAGAAAAAAGCGGGGCCACTATCAATATCCAATTCTAGTACAGCACTATTGGTCTCAGCGTCAATGCTGGCGCGGCTATCGAGCAAAGTCGCACCAGCATAGGATAAGCTACGCAAGTCTTCCATTGCTGCCGTTTTCGATTTACTCCAATCATCTTGCCGAAAAGCTGCGCCGCGTGGCAAGCCCCACTCCTTGAGCAATTTTTCATGGCGCTGTATCGCGCTTGGTTTTTCAGCCTGCACATCAGCCATGAGCGCACCCGTGATATTAAAAATCACCTCTTTCACCTGGGTTCGTACACCGGCATCGACTTCGACATCAAGCCGCGTCTCATCAGTACTTTTTTCGAATTTCACGTGGGACGAAAAATAACCTTCCGTGGCGAGTATTGCGGTAATGTCGCTCTGCAGTTTACGCAGGAGCCCTGGCGTTAAGGTTTGTGCTTCAGCATTCGCCGCGAAAACGGGAATATGCTCCTCTAGCAATTCGGCTAAATCCGAATCACTCGCAGCGCTAAGTTGCAGATGAATACGCGTCAATCTGGCTGCGACGGCTGCTGTTGGCGTCGCTATTTGCTCGGTTTCTGGTGCTCTTTGCGCTTGCTGCAGCGGTTGAACTTCTTGCGCGATTGCAGGGCTGGAGCCGAGCACCAAGGCGCACGCTAAGACCCCCACCATGTCAGTGCAATAGCGCAGGCGAATAAACGATAGTAGCGAGGGCATCTTGCAAACAATTGGCATTAGGTCGTTTTAGTTGGGTATGGCGTGAGCATCGACAAGGCACTACTTGGTAGCGAGCCCTACGCGATTAATGCCCAATTTTTTGGCTTCAGAAATAACGCGAATCACTTCTTCATATTTGATATCTTTGTCACCGGACACCATGACGGGTAAGTCAGGTTTTTCTAAATGATACTCTTTAAGTTTTTGCATTAACTGTTTGTGGTCTAATGCCGTTTCTTTTGATTCTTGCTTACTATTGCCGTTGCTACTGCCCTTGGTCGTGATGCTAATCGTGGCCGATGCGTTTGGGCTAAGTGCGATTTCAATATAGTCCGAAGGTGGCTTTGTCGATTGCCCCGCAGTCGGTAAATTAATGACGCTAGGATTCGTCATCGGCGCCGCCACCATAAAAATCACCAGCAGCACCAACATCACGTCGATGTACGGCACTACATTGATTTCCGCCTTAAATTTGCGTTTACGTTCGCCACGAAGTGAACTCATTACTGGTCATCCACTTAGCGAGATTGTCTTTGTAAAATATTCGAAAATTCTTCGATGAAGGTTTCAAAACGTATCGCCAAACGATCAATATCGTGAGAATAACGGTTGTATGCCAATACCGCTGGAATCGCTGCAAACAAGCCAATTGCTGTCGCGATCAAGGCTTCTGCAATGCCTGGCGCAACAGCGCTGAGCGTCGCTTGCTGCACATTTGCTAGGCCACGGAAAGAATTCATAATCCCCCACACGGTTCCCAACAAGCCAATGTAAGGAGACACAGAACCGACGGAAGCGAGGAAAGAAAGGTGAGATTCAAGATGATCCATTTCACGCTGATATGAGGCTCGCATCGCACGTCGCGCGCCGTCCAACATGGCACTAGCGTCTAAACTGGCTTTGTTCGCCGCTTTGACTTTGTGATATTCGTTCATGCCCGCTTCGAAAATACGCTCCAAAGCGCCGGTCTTATCGCGACTACCACGATGATTTGACACCGCCGTTTGATACAACTCGACCAAATTACCGCCCGCCCAAAAGCTGCGTTCGAAATCTTCAGTTTGTGCTCGTGCTTTTTTAATCGCAAACATTTTGCTAAAAATATAGCTCCAGCTCGTCAGCGATACAAACAATAAGATCAACATCACGATTTGAACTAATGGTGATGCATTTAAAATTAAGGCGGAAAATGAAAGATCGTGGGTAACTGTCATGGTAATTTCTACAAAAACACTACTATCTAAAAACGCAAGGCAATTTCAAAAAACTTTGCCATGCCATATGGTGAGTACAACGCAATCCCATTTTCATAATGAACACTAGATTGGGCCTTGCGAGCGGAATTTTACACTTCAGCTCATCTACTTAATTAGAAACGGCTGCAGCGC
>CAYXJI010000161.1:3596-4097 GCA_964465175.1 uncultured Burkholderiaceae bacterium
CACTCAAAAACAAGCTTGGATTGATCAATCTTAAAACCGGCGCAGGAATCGGCAATGGGCGCCACTGATCCATATCGACGCAGCAGACGGTCACTTTTGCACTAGTCAACAAGCGCTCACCACACCATACCTCCTGCAAAAACACAACGGAAGCGCGGCCTGTCTTTTCGATTTGCGCCGTCACCAGCAGCTCATCATCTAAACGTGCGGACGCATGATACTCGACCGCAGTCGCTTTGACGACAAACAAGGCACGAAATTCATCCGCCATTTGTTTTTGATGTACGCCAAGTGCGCGTAACCATTCAGTACGGGCGCGCTCAAAAAACTTCAAATAATTGGCGTAAAAAACAATGCCACCTGCATCAGTGTCTTCGTAATATACACGAACAGGCCATGTAAACGTATTTGTCATAATGACTTCTTTAAATAAAACATGCGCATGCCAATTTAATTACTCCCTAAGTCGCAAGCGGCATCCGGTAAATTGCCCCCTATCGA
>CAYXJI010000161.1:4107-5094 GCA_964465175.1 uncultured Burkholderiaceae bacterium
AAGCGGCTAATTTAATTGCGCTGAATCGCTAAGGGGCCAAAACCTTGGCACATCGGCATCATTTCTAGGTAATTGATATTGATGTGCGCTGGCAGCGTAGCGATCCAAAAGGCAGTCTCTGCAATATCAATTGCCGTCAAAGGCTGCGTACCCTGATACACCTTAGCCGCTGCCGCATCATCCCCTTTGAGTCGCACATTAGAAAATTCAGTTCCACCACACAAACCTGGTGCAATATTGGTTGCGCGCACACCAGTACCAATCAAATCAGCGCGCAAATTCAAGGTAAATTGATCAACAAAAGCCTTGGTCGCGCCATACACATTACCGCCAGGATAAGCAGTTGAACCTGCAATCGAACCAATATTTAATATGACACCATTCTTGCGCGCAACAAAATGCGGCAACAGCGCATGCGTCATGCGTACCAAACCTTTATTATTGGTGTCTATCATCACTTCCCAGTCGTCCAAGCTGGCAGTTTGCGCCGCGCTGACACCTAAAGCCAAGCCTGCATTATTGACCAATACATCAATATCGCGCCACGCCATCGGCAAATTAGCCAGCATCGTAGCAATTGAGGCTTTGTCGGTGACATCCAACTCCGCCACCAGCAAGGCCTCGCCTAGCTCATCATGCAACCGCTGCAAGCGATCGACGCGCCGCGCAGCAGCAATTACTTTATGCCCGGCTTGCACAAATTTACGAGCTATTGCTTCGCCAAATCCTGAACTTGCCCCTGTAATTAGTACCAACATGTGGATTGCCTCTATGATCGAATGTCGAAATCAACATTTTATAGGGTTTTGCTGCGATCAGCGTTACGACCCATTGCTAACATTCGCCTAAATTCAGAATGGCATGCGCTCGCGATAGAAGTTGGTGCTGGAAATTAGATAAAGAATTGCTTTTCACACTACAATCGAAAGCAGTGTTTACCATTAGGTAACTTGCCGAAACACCCCTCTTCACGTAAAATTCGTCCAC
>CAYXJI010000161.1:5104-6290 GCA_964465175.1 uncultured Burkholderiaceae bacterium
TTTTGTCTCACGCAACTGGCGAAAATGCGGCAAATTTTTATCCAAAATTTGCTTGCAGAAGATGGAGTTCCATCGTGAAGCGTGAGATTTGCAGAGTCAAGCTTGTCGATTCTGGCCGTACGCCTGGGTATCCCGATGGTAAAAGTGATTGAGACTTGTATCCACAGGTTGTCCATTTTTACAGATCAGTCCCAATCTAATTTTCATTTTCACGCTTTTTTCAACAGGAAACCCATGTTCTCCAAGAATCATACTCTCGCCAATATTGATCCAGAATTGCTCGCCGCGATTCAAGCCGAAAACCTTCGCCAAGAAGAGCACATCGAATTGATCGCCTCTGAAAACTATACTTCACCAGCGGTCATGGAAGCGCAAGGCTCGCAATTAACCAATAAGTACGCAGAAGGCTACCCAGGCAAGCGTTACTACGGCGGCTGTGAGCATGTGGACGTCGTTGAACAATTAGCGATTGATCGCTTGAAACAATTGTTCGGCGCGAATTTTGCCAACGTACAGCCGAACTCAGGTTCGCAAGCAAATCAAGGCGTGTTTTTTGCCCTGCTCAACCCAGGCGATACCATCATGGGCATGAGCTTGGCTGAAGGCGGTCACTTAACCCACGGCATGTCGTTGAACATGTCTGGCAAATGGTTCAACGTGGTTTCTTACGGTTTGAATGCGCAAGAAGACATCGACTACGATGCCATGGAAAAATTAGCCCGTGAAACCAAACCAAAACTGATCATCGCCGGCGCATCTGCGTTTGCATTGCGTATCGATTTTGAGCGTTTTAGTAAAGTCGCTAAAGAAATCGGCGCTTATTTCATGGTAGATATGGCGCATTATGCTGGCTTGATCGCGGCGGGCGTGTATCCTAACCCTGTTCCCTTCGCTGACGTTGTTACCTCCACTACGCACAAGAGCTTACGCGGCCCACGCGGTGGCATTATTTTGAGTAACGACGAAACCATCGCAAAAAAAATCAACTCAGCGATTTTCCCTGGCTTACAAGGTGGTCCTTTAATGCACGTAATTGCTGGCAAAGCGGTGGCATTCAAAGAAGCATTGACGCCAGAATTCAAAGTCTACCAAGAACAAGTCGTCAAAAATGCCGCGGCACTTGCCAACACTTTGACCGAACGCGGCTTACGTATTGTCTCGGGTCGCACAGAATCACACGTGATGT
>CAYXJI010000161.1:6300-8184 GCA_964465175.1 uncultured Burkholderiaceae bacterium
CGTCCTAAAGGTTTGACGGGCAAAGAAGCCGAAGCAATTTTGGGCTCAGCCCATATTACATGCAACAAAAACGGTATTCCGAATGACCCGCAAAAACCGATGGTAACCTCTGGCATACGTTTGGGCAGCCCAGCATTAACGACTCGCGGCTTTAAAGAAGCGGAAGCGATCAAAATCGGTCACTTAGTTGCTGATGTATTGGACAATCCGAATGATGCAGCGACGATTGAACGTGTCAAAGCTGAAGTCAAAAAATTAACCTCTGCTTTTCCTGTGTACGGCAAATAATCAGAAAAAAAGCCACTCGAATGAGTGGCTTTTTTATGCGATCGTTTTACCCATCGCTGCCAATATAATTACAATTAAATATCAGACGAATGTATTCCAAGAATTTTCAAGTACCGGCAGGAGATACACGATGAAATGTCCATACTGCCATCACGTAGATACCCAAGTCATAGACACGCGAATTTCCGAAGAAGGTGACAGCATCCGTCGCCGCCGTCGGTGTGCCAGCTGCGATAAACGCTTTACCACCTACGAGCGCATAGAATTAACGATGCCAGTCATCGTTAAAAAAAATGGTAGTCGCTCAGAATATGAATCCTCAAAACTGCGTGCCAGTCTGATGTTAGCGTTGCGCAAACGCCCAGTCTCAGCCGAAGCAGTCGATACCGCAATTCAAAGCATAGAAGAAAAACTCTTAGCCAGCGGCGCAAGAGAAATCGTATCAGGTCAATTAGGCGAACTCGTCATGCGCGAACTCAAGCGCCTAGATAAAATCGCTTACATTCGCTTTGCTTCTGTGTATAAGAGCTTTGAGGATGTCTCTGAATTTGTTGAGGCGATTGATGAGGCGAAGCAGAACTGAGTTTTTTAGCTAGTAATTAGCCGCCACATCACAGCCAGATGTATGCTCATTGTCTCTGGACTTTGACGCGCAGGATTGCGACGCCTTAAATGATCTAATTTCAGTCAAATGCCTCTAAAAGCAAGCAGTGTAATATCTCACTCCTTGCCTTTAGATGCACTTTTTTAATCTTACTTCAACGCGTAAAGAAAAAATCACCGAGACCAGCACGCCGCACTAGTCTCCGCATTGCCGATATTTGTTTGCTGGTTAGTCTGATTAATTAAATAAGTACCGCACTTATCCCCAGCCATACCACCACCTGCGGCCGGTATTGCTTGCAATGTATAACTGACCTCATCCATATTTTGAATCGAAATATTGTATTGCACGGCACCTTGCCTAGGAGAAGTTAAAGTAGGCAAAACAGTCGCTACCCCGCCATTCAAATTGTAGCGATTATTTTCTGTAAAAACACGCTCCATAAAATGTACGTTTTCCAACAATAAATTACGCACATCAACCCGGCGCGCCCGTCTGACACTCTCTGTGTAACTGGGTAGAGCGATACCGACAATGATTGCTAACACGGCGACTGTCACCATTAATTCAATCAAAGTAAAGCCGTTTTGCATTTTAGAATTTTTCATTGTTCTTCCCATGACTATTTAATTCCTACCGAGGATTTGACGCCATAAGCGTAATGCTGGTGCGGCGATATCGGCTGGTGGAATAGCCGGTGGAGGCGGACAGGCGCCAGGAGTGGAGCAGGTCCCACCGCCACCTACTGTTCCATCAGCACCAGGCTGCACAATAGCAATACCGCCTTTTCTGCGCAAAATTGTAGAACCGAAAGTTAATGGTACTTTCATTCCACTTGCTTTAGTATCCGTCGCCTCGACTACACCATTCTTATTGGTATCGAAGGTAATGGAGTTGATAGCACCACCAGTAATAGGGTTAAACAACAAATTCATCGAGGTACCGCTAGTCACACAGGGGTCGGTCACGCTGCCCGGTGTAATTGTCGTGTA
>CAYXJI010000162.1:0-6804 GCA_964465175.1 uncultured Burkholderiaceae bacterium
CCTGAGAGATTACGAGAAGCCATCTTTCAATGATTCTCGTCGCACCTTCGGTGGGTAGTTCAATACAGATGATTGAAATCAAATGCACTGCTACCGCTCTCCAGAGTAGGGGAAGTGTTACACAACCCCGCTGATCGGTCCTTCTGCCTGAGAGTTTGTTGGGTATTAGCCCCTTCGGCGGCGGTCTGTACGACTAATGACTGCTCTCTCCCGATCAAGTGCCGCGATTATAACCCGAAACATCTGGGTGATTTCTTGTTGCAGCACTTTTTTTCACATTTTATTGCGTAATAAAGTGTCAATTGTCTTATGCAAATTTGCGCCCCATTATACGAGCAACAAAACCAAAAACAAAACAACTCAACACAGAGCAAAAAGAGAAAACCTAATTCATCGTTTCTTCGATTTTCTCCCGATGCGCTCTGTGCCTCTGTGTCTCTGTGTTGAGGGGTTTTAACTTCCCCGCCCTATTCCTGCACCCGCTCAGGCTTTCCAACCTTGCTCTCAGACGTATGATTTCCGGCAGCGCTTCCCACAGCCAAAATCGGTTGGCGTGGCGGCTCGCCCCACATGCCTTTGCCTCTGGCGTAATAAGCGTGTAAATAACCCCAATAGACTAAGCCATCACCGCTGCGTGGATCGAGCAGGTAAAAACCTAAACGGCCTAAGGGCTGATTTAGCGGCACATACAGGGCCTGGTCTAAAGTCGCTTTCGTCCACGCATAGCCTGCACGTTTTTCGGGGACTTGTTCCTTCCACTGCCCTTTAATTTGCGCCGTAAAAATGCCTTGGAAAGTATCTTTCGCAATATTGCGTTCAGTTTCGTGAAAATACATCAAGGCTTGATCTTTCGGCCTTGCTGATCCTGCCAATACTTTCAAGCCATGCGCCTCTAAAACTGGACGTAATTTTTCAGCATAGGCGGGATCAATGAGATAGCCTTCTGGCACGCGAATTTCGTCCACTGCTTTGAATGCGACGTAGGCAGGCAAATCCATTTTCGTGCGTGATTTCTCGCCAATGATTTGACCATTGGCGTCCTTCACTGGATCGACCACGTCGAAACTATAAGTCTCGGCCAATGTCATTTCGGTGCGTAATGGCAGGCGTGCATCCTGGTTTTTCCATTGCGCCGCCCAACGCGCTTTTGCCGCCATTTGTTCACGTTTGACTTGCTCTTTATTTGCCGCTAACCAACGCAACAATTCCACCACATACAAGCGATTATCTTCTATACGTTCTTTAAAACTACGATACACATAAGTCTCAACCAACACACCCAGCGCGTATTGCAGTGTGGGGTAATTACTGACTAAATTAGGCGTAGAAAATGCGGACTCCCAACCATCAATTTGCTTGTCTTTGTTGTAGCGAAAATTTCCGTAATCATAGGTCGGCATGCCGCGAAGCAGCATAGTGGCGCGCACGTCGGTTAGCATCTTTCGATTGAGCGACTGCAACGAGGCGTCGCCACCAGTTGCCCAAGCGGGTTCATAGGTAATATGAAAACCGTGATAGCTGCCATTGGTCGTGTGTAAATCAAACACTGCCGCCGGTTGAAAATCTTGATACATCGCCAGCATCCAGCGTGTATTGGCCGCAGCGGCCTTCATCATGTCGCGATTCAAGTCGATGCCAAAGACATTCTCACGTGGGCCTACGCCTCCCGCCGGATTAGGTTGATGGCGACGATTGAGTGGGTCCTGCGCATCGGCACCGTCGGCGTTATAAGTTGGTAGCGTGACGATCTCAATCGCTTGGCGAATCTCAGGATATTTACCCTGCACCAATTCGCGCAAGATAATTTGCATCGCGTCTTTGCCTTCGACCTCGCCAGCATGAATACCAGCATTGATATAGACGCGCAAAGGATCTTTGCCAGTCGCCGCGAGGCGCCAAGCATTTAAAGGCTGTCCCGTTTCCGTACTGCGTGGTCCCGTTTTGGGCTGATAGGCCATGAGTGCCTTATCCTTTTTTTGCAAAGCCCGCATAAATTGCGCGACATCGGCCACGGTGCTGGTGGATTGATAATTATTTTGTTCAAAGCGCGCTTGCGGCCAAGTCGCAGCTTTGGACTTATCGGCGGCTTGCACTGAAGCGCCAAAGACGGCGAACAGGCTGAGGGCGAGTAGCGATTTTTTCATAGATTTCATTTCTAGTTTTTATTAGGTGGCAAACTCAAGCGACGAAGCACTGATAAAAAAACGACCTGAGCAATGTCTCACTCAAGTCGTTTTTCATCAATCATTCAAACCATAGCTGTACACATTACTTGCTGGCGTTACGTTGCTTCCACGCTTCCAGATACTTTGCTGCTTTTGGATTTTTCTCATCCCATTTTGGTGCATCTTTATTATTCGCAATATGTTCAATAGCGACTGCCACTGCGCGATCGACTTTAGCCATATTTTCGTAATCGATCTTGTTCGCTTCATCACCTAGGCCATGATAATCAGGAAATCCGTAAGCAACGCTGATGGTGTGCGCAGGAATACCTTGATCTGCAAGCGCTTGATTATCACTTTGACCAAAGTATTTATCGCTATTCACAGGGTGCTTCCACACATTGATACCGGTTTTATCGCCTGCTTGCTTGATGATCGCGCCAACTTCAGAGAAATCAAAACCTGTCACGCCAACGGAAGCAACTTGTGCGCCTTCTGAATCATCGGTACGACCGACTTGCTCAATATTGATACCTGCGACCGTTTTCTCTATCGGGAAAATGGGGTTCTTGCCGTAATGGGCGTTCCTTCATCCCTGCAAACGCCTTGGCAATCTCGATCACCGACACTGTACCGCTAGCATCATCATTGGCCCCATTAAAAATCTTATCGCCGTCGACATTCACTTTCATACCGATGTGATCATAATGTGCCGTGACCAACACATAGGTATCCTTCAACACAGGATCAGAGCCACGTAAGACACCGATCACATTGCGAACAATGGTGGGCGATGTGGGCTCTGCTTCTGGCGGTGGCACTGGTGCACCTGGGCGGCGACGCACGGGCAATTGTTTCTTTAAAACATTCCAATCCGCAGTTTGAAAATAAGCCTCATTCCCCGCTGGCTCCAAGCCGATGATACGGAACTGTGCGGCAATGTATTCCGCCGCCAAATCCAAACCGCGCGATGGTGTATCACGTCCTTCTAATAAATCTGAGGCCAAAAAAGTCAAATGTCCGCGCATGGATTCTGCAGAAATGCGATCCACGGTCGCTTGCACGGCGGGACTTAGCTTTGCCGCAGAATTTGGCGCCTTTTGCGCAAATGAAGAGGAGGCAACGAGGCTACTAAAGATTAATAAAGCGGAAGCAATTCGCGTTAAACGTGGCGTAAATTTCATACTTATCCCATTTGAAATTATGATTACAAAATTATTTTAAAGAGAGGGACGTCGGCAAATTTCGCCCAAATAGCAACGAATAATCCCAACCCGACTTTTCCATCAAGCTAGCTCTGAGTCTACATTGCCCAATAAGTTCCCAAAATAGAAACAATTTGAACGATAGACAAAGTGCCTCACTCAGCTTGCATCCAAGTCTTCAGGCCATTCACCCAGATCGGTGCCTGCAATTTGTAGTTCACACGCAAGATGGCGGCACGTTGATACAACACTTCAAAGTCGATCAAGGGCGCTCGCTTAAAGCCAATGGCGACAACGTTGGCGTCATGCACCTCTGGCAACCACACCACCACGTCAAAACAACTTTGCATCGCGGCGATATTTTTTACGCGCTGCTGATCATTGGCGAATAAGTTGACCGTCAACATGCCCTCATCATTTAAGCAATGCGCACATGCTTGATAAAATTCGGGACTATCGAGAACCGGACCGTCTGCTTCAGCGTCGTAGAGATCAACTTGAATCACATCAATCTTACCGTGGTGCTTAGGGTTGGTAACAAAATCAAATGCGTCCATCTCCAACACGCGCAAGCGCGAATCATCTTCAGGCAATTTGAATTGCTCCCGGCACATAGTAATCACTTTGGGGTTTAAATCAACCGCAGTAACTAGTGCATCAGGAAAATGTCGATAGCAAAATTTGGTCAAGGCTGCCGCACCTAGCCCAAGCTGCACAATATGCTGAGGCAGCATATTAAACAGCATCCACAAATTCATTTGCTGCACATACTCAAGCTCAATTTGATCTGGCACCGCGAGCCGCATCGATCCTTGTATCGGGGCGCAACTGACGTCACTATTGATGGCACTCGCCAAGTGCAAAGAACGAACACCGCGAAATTCAGTAACGAAAACGTCGGGGTGCTGAATTAACTTGCGCTGGGCTGCATTGTTCACCGTTTGTATCGTTTTTTTACCATCGTCTACTTCACCGCTGAAGTAGGATTACGCCAAGCGCAATCATGGGCATGATCATTGACCATGCCGATTCCCTGCATGTAGGCATAAATAATCGTCGACCCGACGAACTTAAATCCGCGCTTCTTTAAGTCTTTAGAAATCTGGTCGGACAAGTCGCTCGTGATGATGCGTTCGCCCTTATTCAAGATAGGTTCACCGTTGACACGCCGCCAGAGATACTGCTCTAAGCCACCAAATTCTTGGCACAAAATTAAATAGGCTTTGGCATTGGTGATTGCCGCATTGATTTTTAAACGATTGCGGATGATGCCCGCATTTTGCATTAATGCTTGGACTTTATCATCGCCGTAGTTCGCGATTTTTTTAGCGTCCCATGCATCGAAAGCAAGGCGATAATTTTCACGCTTATTGAGTACGGTCTCCCAACTCAAACCTGCTTGCGCACCTTCTAGGTTGAGCATTTCAAATAACTGTAATTCATCGTGGCAGGGCACACCCCACTCATGGTCGTGGTAATCAAGGTATAAAGGATTGGCTGGATTTGCCCAAGCGCAGCGTTTTTGTGTCATGTTTTTACTATCTTATTTTTAAGTGGCGAGCCAGTAGAAATTGAGAGTTTAATTTATTGTTGCTTTTTGAATATCGAGCGACAACTTTGTGCTAATCTTAGATTATACTTCCCAGCACCGCGCCACTCATAAAAACTAAACAACTTAAGCGCGATAGACAGACATCGATACAAAAATAAATGTAGCTCACTCAGTCCAATATTAAGTCTATCAATCCCGATCAATTACCGAAAATACTTTTAGCAGGCACCGACAATGATCCGCCAATTCAAAAAAAGCAGCACCGCTTTCGCCACACTCATCGTTGCAACGCTATTGAGTAGTTGTGGTGGTGGCAGCAGCGGTAACAATGCCAATAGCACCGCCAACATTTGCAGCAACAACGGCGGCATTTGCGAAGTGGCAGGCAACAACAATTCCAGCGGCAATAATTCAAACAACAATAACAACGGCAACAGCTCAACTGGCACCATCAATGCGCCTTCGGTCTATGCCAACATTTGTACGCCTTCGGTCGAAAAGAACTGGGTTCGCGCGCATTTGAATGATGTCTATCTCTGGTACAAACAAATTGTCGAAGTTCCGCCAGCAAATTACAGCACGCCGCAATTATATTTTGATGCCCTGCTCGTCAAAAAGAATGATCGTTTTAGTTTTACTGCACCGAAAGAAGAAATAGACGGTTATTTTGAAGCTGGTGAAGATGTGGGCTTTGGCTATCAATTGGTCAATCAAAACAACCAGCTACGCGTCACCTATGTGCAACCAAACTCTCCTGCTGACCAACAACAAATCAAGCGTGGCGCCCAGATTGTCGGACTCAATGGCACGCCAATTGGCCAATTAAGTCGCGATGCACAAGTAGCGGCACTCTATCCAACCAGCTCACAAACCGTCACGCGATTTGAAATCAAAGAAGTCGGCGTGGCGACAAATCGTTTTGTCGAAATGAAGGCCGCCACAGTCACCACGCAGCCGGTATTACAGAGCAAAATCATTACAACACCTGAAAATCGCCGTTTGGGCTACATTGTTTTTACGGATCATATCGCCACCGCATCCGACCCACTGGTCAATAGCTTGCGTACATTCAAAGAGCAAGGCATCGATGATTTGGTCATTGACCTACGTTACAACGGTGGTGGCTATATTTACATCGCCAACGAAGTGGCTTCTATGATCGCGGGCGCAAAAGCGCAAGGAAAAGTTTTTGAGCAACTCCAATACAATGACAAACACGCTGATTGGACCGCGGACAGCAAATTCTTTTTCACCGACAAATCGCGCTCAGGACAAATCCTGCCGCAGTTGAATTTATCACGTGTATTTGTATTAACCTCGGCGCGCACTTGTTCTGCCAGCGAATCGATTATCAACGGCCTCTCGCCTTTTGTCCAAGTGATCACCATAGGCGGAACCACTTGTGGAAAACCTTATGGTTTTACCCAGAAAGACAATTGCGGCACGGCCTATTTTGCCATTGAATTTGATGGCGTAAATGATGCAGGCAAAGGCGGTTACGTCAACGGATTCACCCCAAATTGTTCTGCATCGGACGATCTCGAACATGAGCTGGGCTCTTTAAGCGAACGCTTATTGGCGAATGCGGCTAGCTATAGCAAGACTGGCACTTGCGGCCCCAGCGGCATCGCACTTCCCCCTGCACCATTTCAAACTAGTGGCAACATTGTCGACACCCAGCCTCACGCTTGGAGAAACAATCGTTTTCAGAAATAAGTCTTTTCACGTCTAACTTACCTGAAAAGCCCAGACCAATGTCTGGGTTTTTATATTCTTTACTCTGCAGCGGCACAAGTTGGACGCAACGCTCGTGCAACACCTGGCATGTCTAAAGTAAATGCACTTCACTTGTGTAAGTTCTCGATATAAAGTCCGACTAATC
>CAYXJI010000162.1:6814-8130 GCA_964465175.1 uncultured Burkholderiaceae bacterium
CACGCAACTTTCACTAGACACTTACCGCATCGCCCACTGCGCCTTACTTTTTGTTTATTCCTCCTCGTCATAGCCTCGGTCTGCATGCTGATGGCAAGCCCGCCAGCAATGGCGCAACAAGCCAAAGTTGGCCCACAATTAAAGCTCAGTGGCACCGATTACTTAGGGAGAAAAATTGACCTACGCGACTACGCAGGAAAAACAATATTAATTAGCTTTTATAGCGGCGGCTGCACAGTTTGCGCCCGAGATTTAAAATTAATGCGTGAGTTTTTTCGCGACAATGCCGCGAAAAATTTTGCTTTGATTGGCATTAACCTCGACAAAACCAAAGCCGATTTCGAGTTATATACAAAAATTGTCGCAGCCAGCGTCCCAAAAAATCAACAATTCCCGCTCATCTGGCGCAGCAGCGCTGAGACGCTGGACGGTTTTGGCACCATAAATAGCGACCCCAGTCACTTTGTCATTGGAGCAAACGGTCAAATCAGAGGATTGGGACAATTTATGGGGACTTTTGCATCCTTGATTTGACTAGGTATAAAAAAAGCTTAAGCACCAAAGAAACGAATACCCATAAAAAAAACGCACGTAGTACGTGCGTTTTTTATTTAAATCTAAGCGCTGTCTACATTACACAACGATAGTCTGATGCTCATCACCTTCACGAGCGCGTATCGTGCCTATCTTAAATACGCTCTCACCAGCAGCAATCAATTGCGCCATCGCTGCATCTGCTTGATCTGCCGCCATGATCACAACCATACCGATACCGCAGTTAAACACGCGATGCATTTCGGCATCGGCGACGCCACCATGTTGTTGCAACCATTTGAACAAAGGTGGCATTTCCCAGGAATTACTATCCAAGATCGCCGTCAATTTATCGCCCAAAACGCGTGGTACGTTTTCTACCAAGCCACCACCGGTAATGTGCGCCATGCCTTTGACTTCCATGCTCGCCATCAAGGCCAGCAAAGGTTTGACGTAAATACGGGTTGGTGCAATCAAAGCATCCGCCAAGCTACGGCCGTGGAAATCTGCATTCAAATCAGGATTGGCGACTTCGATAATTTTGCGAACTAAAGAAAAGCCATTGGAATGAATACCAGAAGAAGCCAAGCCTAAAAGCCCATCACCTGGAACAATTTTGCTGCCATCGATGATCTTGGACTTTTCTACAGCACCGACTGCGAAACCCGCTAAATCGTATTCGCCTTCTGGGTACATAGAAGGCATCTCGGCTGTTTCACCACCAATCAAAGCACAACCCGCTTGTTCGCAGCCAAAAGCCACGCCTTTGATCACATCGGTCG
>CAYXJI010000163.1:0-5141 GCA_964465175.1 uncultured Burkholderiaceae bacterium
TATTCACAGGATCGATGTAGACGATATCAGCGACATCCAAAATCGAGTGCGGATTATCCCGAATGCCATACGGTTGCACCGGATATCCTTCGTCATCAATATTCAACATTTTGGGTCCGGTATAAGCCACATGCATCCACACCGACGCCGAACCTGGCCCGCCATTAAATGAAATCACTAAGGGACGCTTATCGCGATTGCTGACATCACTGCGTTGATAATAGGTATAAAACAAAGAGGCAATCACTTTGCCATCCTTATCCCACACAGGCTGGGTGCCGGCAGTCGTTTTGTACGGGACTAACTTCCCTTTGATCGTGACCTGCCCAGTGGAATGCACGGCAGACTCGGCGGGCAAGAGACGTTCATTTGCGACCGAGGCTTTCGCACGTTCGGCACCAACTGCGGGGGCAGCCGTGGTCGATCCTGTGCTTGCATCTTGTGCATAGACGCTGCTGATACACAGCATCATGCTGGCCAACAGTAAGCTCGATTTTTTCATAGTGAATTGTGCCTCTCTCTTTTTTATAGCCAGCTCGCCTGAATCAGCTGTGAAAAATCACAGTAATGCATAGCCACTGGTGAATATTAGGAATGGGGTGAAGCTAGGTTGACTCCTGTGCTGCTTACTGATTATTTGAATCTAATTTGAATCTAATTGGCGTCTAATAACCGAGAACTCAGATAGTATCGCCCTTAAAAAGTTCCCTGAGCAGCCGATTTTGCCAGTCGATTTTTGCCGGCCGATTTTGTCAGCCGATTTTGTCAGCATATAATGCACCATCTTCTTTTAAAAATTTAGCGTAACAAGGTCTACTTATGAGCGATAGCACTGACATCCAAATTTGCGGCACATTTAAAGCCAATGATGCCAATGGCAAAGAACACACCATCAAAGGCATACGCATCTACGACGAAGGCTACGGCATGATTGACGTTTTTGTCGACTTCAACGCGGCGATGGAAGCGGGCAGTTATCGCGATACGGCACTCATCCAACAAATATTGCAACAACTGCGTCTTGCGGGCTATACAGGACCCGATTTTGGCGTCACAGATCCTAGCTTGCAAGAACGAAAAATGATCGTACTAGAAGCATCGGAAGAATTTTGCAGCTTTGCCAAAACCAAAGGCTGGAAAAATTTAGCCGAAGAATTTGAATAACACGAGAAAACAGCGTCGGGAAAGGCTTCAAACAAGCAAGGTCGTCCACGCTATTATCCTAGATTCCTCAGTTGACCGCTAAATTTCCACTGGAATCCGCATGAATGCTCATTATCAGGATGTTTTTGTTGTCCACCATTTGGGTGAGAGCGCTACGAATTCAATTGCACACTTTTCCGCGCCTCGCCAAAGACGCGGAAAAATGCACACTTGAACTCGTCCAACTGAGGATCCTAGGATTATTCAAGCGAGATTTTCAATTATTTTGTAAAGGATGCTTGACATCCTTTTTTTTTGCTTTTACTATGTCAAACAAGCTTTACACTTTCAAGGTATCGAATTGCTCATGCGGTAAAGCAGTGTAGCGGCGCAAGCAGAACGCGCTGCTTTTTTATGCCAAACGATGTCAAACAGACTTTACACACTGTTTTTTTAAACATTAATTTTTAGATATTAATTATTAGGATTACGCAAAATTGTCCCAGCTAGAGCCTGCCCCCGAATGATTTAGTCGGGGGCGTGCCGACGAACACAGTGCTTCAGCACCTTAGTTTAGCTAAGGGCGGCGACAACGACGTTGGGGTGGTTTTGCGAAGGTCTTAATTATTTGCAAGGAGCGCAAAATGTTAACTACGGAATACTCAAAGAAAGACAAAGCACTGGCAAAATCCTATGTGAGGGAAGTAGGACTCAGCTTACTAATTTACAGCGTCGTTTTGATAGGCTCAATTTACTTTGCCAAATCTATGCCAGAGGGCGCGCTGCGCACCTTAACTGTGCTGACACCCTGCATTCCTGCCCTAGCAGCCTTATGGGCCATCGTGCGCAACTTCAAGCGTCTAGATGACTATCTGCGGGTTTGGGCTTTAGAGATATTGGCCATCTCGGGCGCCATCACGACTTTTTTTAGTTTCAGTTATGGCTTTTTAGAGGGCATAGGCTATCCCAAACTAAGTGGCTTTATCACCTACGCCATCTTCATGGGCAGTTGGTTTGTCATCACTTGCCTACGCAAATTCATGGAGCGTGAATGATGAGAAACATCGTTAAAGAATTGCGTACAGCTAAAGAGTGGAGCCAAGCGAGCTTAGCCGATCATCTTGAGGTCTCGCGACAAACGGTGAACGCCATCGAAACTGGACGCTACGACCCCAGCCTGCCACTCGCTTTTACGATCAGCAAATTATTTGGCAAACCGATAGAGCAGATTTTCTTCGTCGATTAATTTTGCGGAGTGATGATGCAGAGTTCATCGCATGCACTTAAATCTAGATTCCTCTGTTGACCGCTTTAAATCGTCTGCAAAGCCACATGGACATTGACCTTTACGCTATTTTTACTGTTCACCATTTGGTGCGAACATGACGAATTCGCTTGCACACTTTTTGCACACTCGAATCCGTCCAACAGAGGAATCTAGGTTAAAGCGCACAAACACGGCGCTCGGCACTCGACTTCCATTAAGTCTATGAAGTGTGGCAAAAAAAAGCCTCAAAAATCCCTAGACAAGATTTTGAGGCTAACTCTTTACGACAATGTGCTCTACTTCTGCTCAGCACCAATAAAACGATAGACCGTCGCGCCCAACACAGCACCAACAATCGGCGCTACCCAAAACAACCATAACTGCGCAACGGCCCAGTCACCGACAAAGAGTGCCACAGCGGTACTACGCGCTGGATTCACTGAGGTATTGGTCACAGGAATGCTGATCAAATGAATTAAGGTTAAACACAGGCCAATCGCGATAGGCGCAAAACCTGCTGGCGCACGCTGATCAGTCGCTCCCAGAATCACGATCAAGAAAAACATCGTCAACACCGCTTCAATCAAAAACGCGGCCGTCATCGAATAGCCGCCTGGTGAATGCATGCCAAAGCCATTCGATGCAAATCCTTTTGCCACGTCAAAACCTGGCGCGCCACTCGCGATCAAATACAAAATTGCGCCGCCAGCGAGACCACCCGCAACCTGCGCCACAATATAAGGCAGTAATTGATTCGCAGGAAAACGTCCACTCAACCACAAACCGACCGACACGGCGGGATTAAGATGGCAACCCGAAATATGTCCGATCGCATACGCCATCGTCAGCACCGTTAAACCAAACGCCAGCGACACCCCAACAAAACCTATCCCCAAACCCGGAAATCCAGCCGCCAACACGGCACTGCCACAGCCGCCTAACACCAGCCAAAATGTTCCAAAAAACTCCGCGCCATATTGCTTCATATTTCCCCCTGAGATTAAGTTAAATTTTTATTTCAAACGTATTGAAACTTGGTTAGAACTTACGCAAAATTGTCCCAGCTAGAGCCTGCCCCATCATGCTTAAAGTGGGGTGGGGCGTGCCGACAAAGACATTGCTTGAGCGCCCTAGTTTAGCTAAGGTCTGCGACAACGACACTGGGGCCTCTGGCAATGGCGATTTTGCGTAAGTCCTCTTGGTGCAAAAAACACTGCAAGCCTACGCCTGCAGTTCATTTTACCAATTGATTTTCAACCAACGCCCGTATCTTGCGAGTGATCCGGCCAGCGGTCAAGCGAGCCTGTGTGTATTTAACAAATGTTTTCTTATAAGGATGCAATTAGCTGATTTGATGCGACGACGAAGGTCTAGCAAAAAGCCAAAGAACGTGGGCGTGCGCTGCTAAAGCACACTCCGCTCATCTGACTAAATACCCGTTAATGGCTTGATTTCGCGGCTTCATCGGATTTCTCAAACACTAAAATGAGGCCTAAGCTATATTCTCGTTTTTCGCGACAATCGCTGTGACAAACGCACCCCATCCACCTACAAATATCGCCCCATGCAATTCAATATCTTCCTTAATCCAGAACGCCAATTACGCAATTTTTGGTGGGTACTCATATTCTTTGCGGTCTTAGCGAGTATGCTCATTCCTAGTATTCTTCTGACCAAAGCAGACGGCGGAAAATTAGCCATAGAACTCCAAGCGCTATTGGTCATCTTGACCACCGCCATTTGTCAACGCTTGCGCTCGGCCTCGTTCTTTGAAGTATGCGGACGCATAGACAAGACTTGGTTCAAAGAACTCACTTGGGGCTTGCTCGCGGGTGCTGCCTTAATGTTAGTACCTGCGATGATATTACTGTTGAGCGGGCTGGTAGAATTTAAAGTCAACGCCATCGACGCCCGCAGCTTACTCATGAGTCTTAGCTTGTTTGTCGCGGTTGCGATCAGTGAAGAGTTGATTTTTCATGGTTTTTTATTTCAACGCCTGATCAATGGCGCAGGCATCTGGGTCGCTCAAATTGGCATGTCAGGCTATTTTTTATTGAACCACTCGGACGCGTTGAGATCAGCGGGAAATCTCGGCTACTTAGCGGCTGTGAATATCTTCATCGCGGGTCTGCTATTTGGACTCGCTTATCTTCGGACAAAAAGCTTGGCCTTGCCGATAGGAATACATTTCGCTGCCAACATGGTGCAAGGTGGCATACTCGGTTTTGGTGTCAGCGGGAGCAGCAATTCTGGAATATTGACACCTATTTTTAAGCATGAGCTACCTTGGTTCACTGGTGGTCAATTCGGCTTAGAAGCAAGTATTCCTGGGCTTTTGGCGGTGATTGCTTTAACGCTATTTCTGTATGTGTTCAAGAAAAGGTGAACCGCATTTACTACTCAGCGCGATAGGCACAAGCACGAGTTGAAGACGATGAAGCATTTGGATAGCGACTTATTTTAGGTCGCTATTTTTTTTCGTGGTCGCCCACGTGCCGCTGGCTCTACTCGACGCTCAGTCAATTTCGCCATCTCACGCTTAAATGCATCCGAGCCCAAGACCCAGGCTTTATTGGTTGCACTACTAATTGCCTGCAAATGACTTGAGGATAAGCCTTTTTCCAATAACTCGCGATACGCCGCTTCACGTTGAAATGGCGTATTCCCTAAGCCCCAGTACATCGCATGATCCGCCACTACCGGATCGAGTCGCATGCCCAAGTGATGTTGG
>CAYXJI010000163.1:5216-8044 GCA_964465175.1 uncultured Burkholderiaceae bacterium
AATGCTGTCGTACTGCCATCTCTTCTAGCATCAGGCAACAAGGCAAAAAATAATGCGCCGCTTCCAGTACGGTGGCCTTAAAGCGCCCCTGCCACAGCAAACCGTTGCGCTTGTACTTCGCATTAAAGTAGGGCACGTAATAGCGCCCCAGCCATTGCATCATTTTGCCCAATCCCAATTCATCGCTTGGCGTTGCCAACAAATGCAAACGATCCGGCAAGATGGCATAAGCATGAATCTGAACAGCAAATTGTTTCGCTGCCGCCTTTAACCAATCGATAAAGACAACATAATCCGCCGTGTCGGCAAAAATGATCTTGCCGTCAATGCCAGCTTGGCTAATATGATGCGTCTGATGGGGAATTACTAAACGGGGAAGTCTTGCCATGATAGTGATATACGTCAACTGGATTTAATGGGGACATTGTAGAGCAAAGCACGGATTCGCAGTAACGCTAACACCAACACCAAGGCTTATACCGAAACGACTACGGAGAGCATCACCTTCTTAGGCATTGAATCTGTCAGCGTGCCAGCCGGTACATTCACCGCCTGCAAAATGCAGCTTACCAACACAAGTAACGGCACCAATACGACAAGTTACAGCTGGTATATCGCCGATAGTAATTTACGCGGCATGGTCGCTAAAGTCGAGGCGGAAGGTGTGACTACGGTTGCGACGAAATTAAGTATTAGCCGTTAATTTTTACAAATTAGCCGTTAATATTGATGAGACAAAATAAGCAATAGGACCTACCATACGTATCCTATTGCTTATGCGCCATTACGACGTAACGCCAAACGCATGTGCGTGCTAAGTGTCAAATTCTCTTGAATTCCAGTTCACTACCGGATGCTTGCTGCTTCTATGCTTATTGATTAACTTCCCATTTTTCGCCCCCCCACCCACTTAATCGCAGTCACTTTGTGCGTAGATGTAGACTTCTTACTCATCGCATTCTCACGCTCATGCAAAGACTCTCCCAAAAAACTTTCCAAACTAGGACCATTCTTCACACGCTTGTCTTTGAAGATAAAATTAAACACTTCACGAAACCAGACCCGCCTACCCATCTGGGTGTACCAACGCATTGCGTAGGCGACGTCGCGGTCGCGACTCAGTAAATTTCGATAGATCGCCTTTGGGCGCATTTGCAATAGGACTTCCATGCTTTTTACCCACAGGAAGATACGCCATGGAGGGATTTTTTTTGTGGCGAGCACTTGATGTTTGTAGTCCCATTTGCGGGTGTCGGTTTGTATCACTTGGCGCTGACTCACCGTCGGATAATACGGCGTCCAACGATGTGGCGTGACGTAGAGCATTTGAATTTGATCAGGATCGTAGCGCAACAAATAACGTAGTGAACGCCAATAATCGATATCGGTCTCTTCTTCAAAGCCGACCACATAGGTCGCCATGGAGACGATGCCGTGTTGACGTAGTAATTGAATCGCGAGCTGATCTTCACTGGTGCTCGCGCCCTTTTTTATGCTTTTGAGTGTGGCTTCGTTGTAGCTTTCTATCCCTAACAAAAAACGAATCACACCAGCTTTTTTATAGAGATGCAAAATATCGGCGTCCCGCACGATATCGCCGGCGCGGGTCGAGCCTACCAAGATCAGATTCACCTTCTCTGCGATCAATGCTTCTAAAAAGGCCTTCCACGCCTTGCGTGAACCTGTGGGTAATTCATCGGCAAAGTTAATCAGTTCAACACCCTGTTCCCGGTGTAAGCGCGCTAATTCTTTGGCGAATTTGACCGGATCACGATGGCGCCACTTCGTCCAAAAACCACGTTGTCCGCAATAGCTACACAGGTAAGGACAGCCACGAGAAAACTGTACGACTACCGCACGTTTACCGCCCCAATAAGAATAGCGACGGTGCTCAATCAATTCCCAAGCTATGCGATAGGCATCTAAGTCTTCTAGCATCAACGCGGCCTCGGTCGCACACACTCTATCTTGGTGCCGATAGGCTATCCCTTGCACGCTAGCGAGATCGCCCTTTGCGTGCAAGACCTGCATCAATTGCGTGGTCGTGCGCTCGCCTTCACCACGCACAACGACATCAATGGTGGGGCTTTCATTGAGCACTTCGTCATAATGATAAGTCGGATAGACGCCACCATAAATAATCTGCAAATGCGGCATCGCTGACTTCAACATTGCGCATAAAATCACCACCGTCGCATGCACCGACGAAGAACCCGAGTGACCGATCATCACATACTGCGGCGCGTGCTTGCGACAATCACGCACGATGTCGAACAAGGACATGGGGCCAAATTCCGCATCGAGTAAGCTCACATCAAAACCAGCATCGATCAACGGCCCACCTATACTCAGCAGACCTAATGGCGGCAATTGTTCTTTGGGGATGCGGCTACCAATTGCGGTGTGGGGCGGATTGATTAAGAGAATTTTGGCTTTTGCAGGCAGAGACATAATCGCTTCCGATGAAGTTGAAAGTCTGCAGTGTAAAAAGCTAGGGTGAAGTGAAGATGAAGTTTGTGTGAAGCGCGGGAGAATTTAAATAAAGATTGTCGTCACAAAAGTAAAAAGAGCTTGTGCGATAAGGAAACTTTACGCGTTGATTACATCCAAAGGTATACTCAGCATTTTTTACCAGAAATCAAATGAAAATCATTATCGCAGTTAACTATTAGTCAATCAATGCCAGCTAGAGCTGCTTGTACAATCTGATCCTACTAAAAACATCGTCGATACCAATTTATTGCGTTCGCATTACACTCTTAACTAAGAATAATTATCGATGAATTATTATCGTGTTCTCGCAACGCTAACCGTCACTACGCTAGTTC
>CAYXJI010000164.1:0-8008 GCA_964465175.1 uncultured Burkholderiaceae bacterium
TGCAGGCGAAAATCATCTACACGTTTCATTGTTTTCCTTGGACTACATTGCTATTTTAAATTCTTGGCCTTGCTGATTTTTGAGCTGGCTTGAGGGGGATTGAGCGAGTTGATTAAAAATTACTTTTAGAATTCAATTTCTAATTAAGTCGCTACCAATCGAGTCAATTCTGTGCATCTCAAATTTCTACAGGCGCAATTCTACCCTAGGTGGTCTTTTTTTTGACCTTGAAGATAGAAAAACCGCGAATTACTCCGGTTTTCTCTTTAATTCTTTAAGTAAGATCAGATTTCATCTGTATTTTTTTGTGTTTTTTCATGGACTTGTCACATTGCATCATCAAATGGGGATGCATCTTCACGCTAAATGCTTCGGTCTGCTCTGTTACAATGCTTGTTTTGCTGAGAATGTGCAGTATCGCCTGTTCATTTTGTTGCTCCTACTTTTTAAAAGACCACACTATGCAAATTGCTAAAAATTCTGTCGTCACCTTGAATTACACCATGTTTGATGATCAAGGCACGATCATAGACAAAAATCAACAGCCTATCGTCTACCTACACGGCGGTTACGATAATATCTTACCGGCGGTCGAAGCTGCACTGGATGGTCAAAATCCGGGTCAGCTTATTTCCGTGACAATGCAGCCAGACGAAGCTTTTGGCGAGTTCGACCCGAGTTTGGTGCATGAAGAAGATGTGGGCTTGTTTCCTCCCGATTTGGAAGTCGGCATGATGTTTGAAACGCGCGATCCAGAAACTGAAGAGTCTGCGCAATTTCGCGTGACCGCGATTGATGCTGGTATGGTGACTGTGGATGGTAATCATCCCTTGGCTGGCATGGTCGTGCGTTTTGATGCCGAGATTTTGGACGTGCGTGCGGCTAGCGAAGAAGAAATCGCTCATGGCCACGTTCACGGTGAGCACGGCCACGATCATTAATAGATTCAGTGGCACGCTTTCGGTGCTACTAAGTGCCGCCTTTACTTTCTTCAGCCTAAGTATTTTCAAGGCAGTCGCATTAATTTGAGATTGATTTTTGTTTTCTACGTCTTGTTAGTGGCGCTGAACAAATCAATCAAATGACTTTCATTGTGGGTATAGAAAACATGAAAGACTATTACTTTATTCTTGGCGTGGCGAGTAATGCGCCGCTTGCGGATATTAAAAAAGCCTATCGCCTCAAGGCGGCAGAGTTTCATCCTGATCGCAATAGCTCTGAATTGGCGCCAGTCAAATTCCACGCAGTTAAAGAGGCCTACGATGTGCTTTCGGATGAGGCCGCACGTGCCGCCTATGACGACAACCGTCGTCGCAATTTGTTGGAGTCTCCCTTAGAGACGGCCGCTGACATTTGGAAGAATTATTTATCAGGAGTTTTGCAGTGAGATTTTCACGTTATTTTCAAGAATTGATGTTGGCTTATAAAGCAGAGTTAGATGATTTACGTTCTGATTCCGAAGGAAAAGACGTGATGCGTCACCGCTTGAAAGAAAAGCGTGAACAACTCGCTTTCCTCTTGCCGATGATGGCTTCCAATCCCGAGATGCTAGCACCGGCTTTTCATAATGCATTTTTGTTTATGAATCCGCTCAGCTTTGAATCACTTTCCTCCAAAGAAGCCAATAAATTGCCGACTTGGAAGCGCCTGGCGAGTGCCGTTAAATTGGAACCATGGGCTGAAAAAATGGCGCAGATGGTTCTCGCTGAGCCTGAAGGTGATGCCTTCATGGTGACAGCAGCCTGCCTTGAATATTTAAGTCGCAGTCATCACACCAAAGCACAAGCTGTACGGACTGATGACGGCGAAGAGGATGCAGAGGGCAGCGAGCAAGATGAAGATGACCAATTGCACGAGAACGGTGATCTTGATGGTAATTACGGGCGTCATGGTCGCGATGACGGCGATGATGGTGACGATGTCGATCTAGAAGAAGCTGGCGCTGATTGGTTGGCAGAGCAGGGCTTCGATCGTAAAGATTAAGCACGACGAAAAAACGGATGGCGAGATCAGACTTAGCATGGCCCGCTGATGGCAAACTATTTTCTGGTCACGCGTCGATATTGAATACTGCAAAGGAAAAACGATGAACTATCCCGCCTTGATTGAAGCGCAAAGTTTAGTGCAGTTGGGTGATATTGCTGGTGCGGAACACGCGCTCGCTAATTTAGCGGAAACCGAAGGCGACCAAGCATTGGTCGCTGCCTTGGATGAATTTCCGGCGAAAGATTTATTGGCGATTATTCGCGAATATGACTCATCGAAAGAGTCGCTGGTGAATTTGTTAGTGACACCCGAGCAGTTTGCGCAAGCCGTTGTTTTGGAAAAACGCTATAAGGATCTGACGCATGAGCAATTGCGCGGCATGATTAATTCGGTGATCTTTCGCGAAGGCGCGGATCCCGCAGAGTTTTTATATGAGATTGCCGAGGTAGAAGGTGGCTACGATTCGCTTGCCGACTACTTGCAAGAGCGGACGCAAATGGTCGAGCATTTCTATCGCTATGCAACATTTGATTTATATGAATACGGCGATGAAAGTAAAACGCAAGCGATTGATGACGATTTGTTGAATTTGACACGCGATACAGAAACCCGCGCATCAGCAATGGAGCGTGCCAATGTCGAAGATCACGATTGGATGGAAGTCACGTATCTGTTGCGCTACGAACTGCCAGAAATTTTCCGTGAAGTCCTAATGAAGTTGCGCGCACGTTATCAGGTTTACCTGCGCAATCTGCAAAATGATGAATTCGCTGAAGGTCTGAGTGCTGAAGTCGAAGAGGATGATGAGGACGTCGGTGCACCGAAAAAGAATACAGATGATGGCGACGATGACGACGATGAATCTGCGCTGTAATTTGATACTGAGATGACGCTACGCATGTCTGAAAATTTACCAGCACCTAATTTACAAGCAATTGCGCTCTATAACGATAGGCCTTTTTTCGAAACGGCGCTTCGTCACGGCGTGCGCATGGCGATTATTACTAAGGCGAAATTAGCTGCCATTGAGGCGGAAGCGCCCAAAGGTTTGGTCCAGATTGCTGAAGTTTTTGGCAGTAAATACTTACGCCCAGAAATTGAAACTGCCTGCAAACGCATTGTGAATTTGGCCAGTCTGTATTTACTGGAAACTTCACAAGGTGACTTTGATATCGCGGCGAAATTGATACGCGATAACACGTTTTTGACCTTGTCGCGCGGTGGCTCTGGTTTGTTAAAAGCGCTCTTTGCTTTGCCTGAGTATGCTCTGTTGGGACGTGAGCAAAGGACGCGTGTTGAAGATTTTCTTGATGTCTGGTCGCTAAAAGATAAACCCCAAGAATATCGAAATTTGCTCGCACATCGGTTAAGCAATGCCTTGGAAATTGAAGCCGCTTTTTGGTTTGGACGGGCGATGGATGTGACCCAAACCGAATTGCAAGAAGAGGATGCCGAGGCTTTGGCGGTGATTCGTACTGCTATTTTGAAGCGACTTATTGGCGATGCGGATGCGCCAATCGAAAATCAAATCGAATTTGCGCAAATTATTGAAGCGCTGCGTAAAGAGGCTAAAGCGAAAACCAAGAAACTCAAGATTTTTGAGGTTAGTCGAGCGCAGGAACAAGTCTTTGCCGATGCAATTCCAGAAAAATTTCATGCCTTGAGCCAGCAGGTCTTGGATGAGATTTTGGCGCGTGATATTCCGATGATCTTGGAGACTAAGAATTCTTTAGATCGTTTGGTTTTTGAGCTGAAAGAACGTTATTTCATTTGCGCGCACGAACTTGAAGATACCTCCGACTACGATGCCTTGGTTTCAAAAGAGTGGGCCAAACTGACCAAAGGTAAAACCGATATCGACTCCTTATTGACGCTGTTTTTGTGCATTGCGGTTGACGTACCCGCGAAAACCAGTTTGCCGGAGAAAACAGCGAAGAGCATCATCAAAAAAATCCGCGAACATGGTTTAGATGTGGAAAAGGCGATAGCTTGGATAAAGACGACCGCGCCGCATGAGAAGCAAGAAGGTTTGCTGCAAGATTGGGCGGACTTTTCTGGCGAGGCAGTGACCTATCTGCTCGATGATTGGGATACCAATTACAGCGGTGCGATGCGCTTTTTGAATGAAAATTGTCATATCGAGAAGAGCCTGAAGAAATAGACGAAACTTCGTTCATCAGAAGATGTTGGGTTTTTATTTCGACAAACAGAGGAGCCGCTTGTATAGCGGCTTTTTTTATTTGTACATCTATTTTGTGCCTTGCTACAGAACTTTCATCCTAGGTTTGTGAAGTTTCATCGCTTGCCGCTATGGCGGTAAAGTTAATCGCTTCATAATTAAATGTGAAGTTTTTTATCGGAGGCATTCTATGCAAAATTGTGCGATACAAATGACGGACGTGGTGAAAAGCTTTAAGCAACACCAAGTGCTGAAAGACTTAAATTTGGTAGTGCCAGAACGTAGTATTTTTGCGTTTTTGGGAAATAACGGTGAGGGGAAATCAACAGCGATTCGCCTCATGCTAGGTCTGTTGCACCCAGATCAGGGCAGTATTCATCTCTTGGGCAAGGATATCGGCAAGGAAAGGTCGTGGATATTGCAACAAGTAGGTTGTTTGGTTGAGGCGCCTAGTGCTTATCCAAATCTGACCGCGCGCGAATTTTTGCGTATAGCTTGTACCGTAAAAAAACTACCAATGACGGAAATTGACCGGGTCTTGGAGGTGGTTGGACTGGCGTCGACGGGGCGGCAATTAATTATGCAGTTTTCTTTGGGGATGAAGCAGCGTTTGGCTTTGGCACACGCTTTGGTGGGGGCGCCAAAATTACTGATTTTAGACGAGCCGGGGAATGGTCTTGATCCGGTAGGCATGCAAGAGATTCGGTCTTTGATCGCCAGTCTTCCTGAATCAAGTAACTGTACCGTACTGATTTCTAGCCACCAGTTGGATGAGATTGAAAAAATTGCGACGCATTTAGCGCTTTTGAAAGATGGGCGCGTGCAATTTCAATCTGAAATGGCCACGCTGTATGCCCAGCAAGACGGCTATTTGACGTTGATCGTCGATGATGCTGTGTCTGCGCAACGCGTATTGCTAGCAAATTTTGCGGGGCAAGAATTGGAAGTGATGATTACTGGCGCACAATCCTTACGCGTAAATCGAGTTCCCCAGGAGTTGGCTTATCAACTGAATGCTTGTCTCGTTAAGGCGGATTTACGTTTGCATCAAGCCGTGTTTGAAAAACCGACTCTAGAGCAATGGTTTCATCTCAGTACGCAAAATGCACAGGACACACAACTCACTTTGCCTAGTTTAAGGAGCGCAGCATGATTGTTAAATTGTTACAGCTAGAGCTTTTGAAAGTACGCCGCTCTCTAGCTTTGTTGATGATGTTGTTGTGCCCTCTGATGGTGACTGTTTTATGTTTTTTTATTCAACTGAAAAATCATAAGAGTGGCCCGATTCGCTGGGAAATGTACTGGATGGGAAATACCGCCATTTGGGGTTATTTTATGCTGCCCTTATTCATTGCTTTGGCGACTGGTTTGTTGAATGGACATGAGCATAGAAACGCGACTTGGCGCCTGATGTTGACCTTGCCCATCACGGCGCGCCAATTGTTTCTGGCTAAATGTGCGCTGGCGGTGTTGTTCGTTCTCGGGGCTAATTTTGCTTTGTTTGCGCAGATCAGCCTGAGTATTGGTATTTTTGGATTGCTAGGTTTCTCGATTGAGCACGCTTTTAAGTATGACATGGTGCGCAGTTTTTACCTCGCTAGCCTATGTAGTTTGCCCATCGTTATGGTGCAACATTGGATTAGTTGGCGCGTACAAAACATCGTCGCGCCGCTCGCGGTGGGTGTCGTCGCGACTATGGGCATTATGCAAATTGGGCAGTCTAAAGATTGGATCTACTATCCTTGGTCCTATGTGATGACCGCCTTAAATGGCACCGCTCCAGATATCGCGATGCGGGCAAGTACGTTGGCATGCCTTGTTGCTGGTGTGTTGTTGATCACAGCAACGTATTGGGTTGGTCGTAGGGGTGCTGAGTTTCAGTGAAATAGGGATGTGAAATAGGGATGTGAAGCAGCGAAGTGCAAGCAGAGCAGTAAAAACAGAGAAAGTGAGGCATGCTACTTTCTCTGTTCAATGGCGGGTTCGCGTGTGCGTAAGTGCGGAACTATTACGACAAGAACAAAAACACTGTGGGCTTTTTATGGAAGTCTGGCGCAGCATTCGCTTGCAAAAGTTTTTTCCATTCGCCTGCGGTTTTTGTTTGTATGGATTCGCTTGGCAAGCTTAAGTCGGTTGCGACACAGATCAAAGTTTGCGCCTGACAATTGTTGGCTAAGGCTTCTAACATCGCCGCATTGCGATAAGGCGTTTCTATCAACATTTGCGTTTGTTTTTCTTTGCGCGAGCGATCTTCTAATTCTTTAATGCGCTTGGCACGTAAAGCGGCGTCGGTCGGTAAATAGCCATAGAAAGCGAAACTTTGACCATTTAAACCGCTGCCCATCAAGGCGAGTAGCAAAGAAGAGGGGCCGACTAAAGGACGCACGGTTACCTTTTGTTGATGCGCCAGTCTAACGAGATTCGCACCAGGATCGGCTACGGCAGGAACGCCGGCCTCGGAAATTAAGCCAACATCATGGCCTGCTAGTAAGGGCGCGAGCAAGTTTTGTAAGGCCGCCTCGGGCGTGTTGACATTGAGTTCGGCAATTTGTATTTCTTGTAGGGGCTTTGTCAGCGGATGATATAGGTTCAATGTCTTTAAGTAGGCGCGCGTTGTTTTGGCATTTTCAGCGACAAAATAATGTAATTGGGCGCTCATCGCTTGTACGGTTTCGGGAATGATATGCGCTAGCACATTGCTTTGTGGTGCATCGATTTGGCCGAGTGTATTCGGTATTAAATAAAGTGTGCCTGACATGCTGATCCTTGGTTTTTTGATGCGCCTGTTGTGGGCAATTTAGTGAAAAAATAAGTGAAAAAAATAAGTGGAAGAGTTAGTGGAAAAACTGGATGCCTAGCTTGCGCAACATGCTAGTAAGCGTAATTAAAGGTAGTCCAGTGAGTGCCGTGGGGTCGTCGCTATGAATGGCTTCTAAAATCGCGATACCTAGGCCTTCGTTTTTTGCGCTGCCCGCGCAATCATAGGGCTGCTCTATGCGTAGATAAGCGTCTAATTCTGTATCACTTAAATTGCGAAAACGCACCGTGGTCTGGCAGTTTTTGATCTGTAAAATAGTCTCTGTGGTTTTGGCTGACTTGCTCAGTACGCATAAGGCTGTATGAAAAATCACCTCGCGGCCACGCATCATTTGCAATTGCTGTAAAGCGCGCGCATGGTCTCCTGGTTTGCCAATTTGTAGGCCATCTAAGGTCGCGACTTGATCCGAGCCTATGATAATCGCATCAGGATACGACATCGCAATGGCTTCAGCTTTTTGCTGCGCCAGTCGCAAGGCGGTTTGCTCTGGCGCCTCGTGGTTTAATGGGCTCTCGTCAATATCGGGCGCAATGGCGAGGAAGGGTAATTGCAGTCGTTGCAGTAACTCTTTGCGGTAGGTCGAACTTGAAGCGAGTATAATTTGCGGCGCTACTGATAAGTGAGCGGTAGAAGATGCAGGTGTGTGCGACATTGCCGATATCTTTTTGGTATGATTTTTGCGATTTTTACGAAAAATACCCTTATTTTCTCAGTCACTATGCGCTCAAAACGCGCTAAGGCTTTGACTAGTAAGGTGTAATCCTGTTATTATCGCAGGTTTTCTGGGTCTAGAAATCCTATGCAAGCATTTGTCATCGACGCTTTTACGTTTTGTCAGCATCGCGAACAACGTGAAGGTAGTACAAGAATTGCCGACTTTCCGCGGTTATCCGAGGAATGCGCAAACGGTGATAGTGTGTTGAACTGGTCACTTCAAGGTGGCGTGAATCAATTAGGTTTTCCTCAATTGACGCTGACTGTTGATGGGCAGCTTCAATTAATGTGCCAGCGTTGCTTAACGCCAT
>CAYXJI010000165.1:0-8003 GCA_964465175.1 uncultured Burkholderiaceae bacterium
ATCTTCCGGCGTGGCTTCGGCCAGAAAATCATCGACTCCCGCTTCGGCCGCAATCGCTGCGGCGGTCAATTTATTGTCACCCGTAATCATCACGGTTTTGATACCCATGCGACGCAATTCGGCAAAGCGCTCTTTGATCCCACCTTTGACGATGTCTTTCAGCTCTATCGTGCCCATGACTTTACCGTCATCCACCACCACCAATGGGGTGCTACCACGACGCGAGATATCATCAACGGTCTTCATCACCTCGACAGGAAAAGCACGCCCTGCCGTTTCTTGGAATTTGCGTACTGCGTCGGCCGCACCTTTGCGCACGACCCGCACCATACGCAGCGCTTGCTCCGTACCGTCACCGATATCGACACCACTCATACGTGTCTGTGCCGTGAATGGCACGAAGTGCGCTTGCAAAGTGGCCATTTCGCGCTCACGTATATTAAAGCGTTGCTTCGCCAATACCACGATACTACGGCCTTCCGGCGTTTCATCGGCGAGTGAAGCGAGCTGTGCTACATCGGCTAATTGCACCGCCGTCACACCTGGCGCTGGAAAAAACTCTGAAGCCTGACGATTACCCAAAGTGATCGTGCCAGTTTTATCCAGCAACAAGACATCGACGTCGCCGGCTGCTTCCACCGCACGACCCGAAGTCGCAATCACATTCGCTTGCATCATACGGCTCATACCTGCTACGCCAATCGCGGACAACAGGCCGCCGATCGTGGTTGGGATCAGGCACACCAGTAAGGCAATCAAGACCGTGATAGAAACCGGTGCAGAGCTCATACCTAAAGCAGTCGCAGCGCCGACGCTGAACAGAGAAAACGGTAACAGCGTTACAGTCACAACCAAAAAGATAATCGTCAAAGCAATTAGTAAAATCGTCAGTGCCACTTCGTTCGGCGTTTTTTGACGTTGAGCACCTTCAACCATCGCAATCATGCGATCAATAAAGGCTTCCCCCGGATTGGAGGTGACGCGCACCACCAGCCAATCAGACAGTACACGGGTACCGCCAGTCACAGAAGAAAAGTCGCCGCCAGATTCACGAATTACAGGTGCAGATTCGCCCGTTATCGCGCTCTCATCCACGGTCGCCACGCCTTCTATCACTTCACCATCAATCGCGATCACATCATTGGCTTCCACCAAAAACACATCACCTTTACGCAAGTCTTGCACTGAGGCTGGCAACCAAGTCGTGCCATGCTTAGGGATAGCCAATTTTTTTGCCATCACCGTTTGCTTCAATCCTTTCAAGGAAGCGGCTTGCGCCTTACTACGGCCTTCTGCAATCGCCTCGGCGAAATTCGCGAACAAGACCGTGAACCACAGCCAGATCGAAATCGCCAAAATGAAACCCGCATCGGCTTCGCCCTTACCGAATAAGGCTTGCACGTACAACAGACTGGTAATGATGCTACCCACATACACCACGAACATCACCGGACTACGCCATTGCGTGCGTGGCGTGAGTTTGCAAAAAGCATCGATGATGGCCGGCTTGACTAAGCTGGCATCAAATAAAGGCGAACGATTTTTTGATAAATTTAAATTAGACATTTCATTCTCCTGTGCTTAGCGTGGTGCAGTCATTTGCAAATGTTCGACCACAGGCCCCAAAGCCAAAGCGGGGACATAGTTCAACACACTGATTAAGACCACGGTGCCGGCTAACAAAGCGATAAACATAGGACCGTGGGTAGGCATCGTGCCGGCGTTCACTTCTAGGCGTTTTTTCGCAGCTAAAGAGCCGGCAATGGCGAGCACCGGAACGATGACGGCAAAGCGTCCAAACCACATTGCGATCGCCAACATCGTGTTGTAAAACGGCGTATTGGAAGACAAACCCGCAAAGGCACTGCCATTGTTATTCGCAGCGGAAGTAAAGGCATACAGCACTTCTGAGAAACCATGTGCGCCTGGATTCAAGATGCCCGCACGTCCTGCTTCGGTCGTGACGGCAATCGCGGTGCCGGCCAAAACCAAAATCGGTGTCACCAAGATCGCGATGGAAGTCATTTTCATTTCATACGCCTGAATTTTTTTGCCCAAATATTCTGGCGTGCGACCTATCATCAAGCCCGCAATAAACACGGCAAGAATCGCAAAAATCAACATGCCGTACAAACCAGAGCCGACGCCACCAAAGACGACTTCACCAAACTGCATGAAAGCGAGTGGTACCAAACCACCAAGCGGCATTAAAGAATCATGCATAGAATTCACCGCGCCGCACGAGGCTGCCGTCGTCACTGCGGCAAACAAAGTCGATGCGCTGATACCGAAGCGACTCTCTTTACCTTCCATATTGCCGCCGGCTTGCAAAGCACTCTGGGCTTGATCGATATTCATTGCTGCATAGGCCGGATGGACTTGCTGCTCTGCCGTCATCACAACTAGCGTCATCACCACAAATAAGAATGTCATGGTAGCGAGCACCGCAATACCTTGGCGTCGATCACCGACCATGCGGCCAAAGGCAAAACACAAACCCGCTGGGATCAAAAAAATCGCGATCATTTGGAAAAAATTCGTCAAGGCCGTAGGATTTTCAAATGGATGCGCCGAGTTCATATTAAAAAAACCGCCACCATTGGTCCCCAACATCTTGATCGCTTCTTGCGATGCGACAGGTCCCATCGCCAAGCTTTGGGTTTTAGTGGTCAAGGTTTCCATCACTGGCGCGCCTTTATCATCCTTCAAGGCTTGTCCATCAGGACCCGTGATAGGCTGGCTGTAGGTCACAGGCTCAATTAATTGCGCTTCTTTATAAGAAGAGAAATTTTGAATCACGCCTTGGCTGACCAAAAAAGTGGCAAAAATCACCGACAGCGGCAACAGCAAATACACCGTTGAGCGCGTCATATCAACCCAAAAGTTACCGATGGATTTGGATGAGTGACGCGAGAAACCGCGAATCAAGGCAAACACCACCGCAATCCCAGTCGCAGCGGAGAAGAAATTTTGTCCAGCGAGTACCAACATCTGGGTCAGGTAACTCATGGTGGCTTCTCCGACATAGCCTTGCCAGTTGGTGTTACTGACAAAACTCACTGCGGTATTGAAAGAAGAATCCGCACTGACATTGGCCAAACCCTGAGGATTGAAGGGTAGCCAAAATTGCACACGCTGTACTAAATAGACCATCAAGGTTCCGAAGGCATTAAATACCAACAAGGCGATGGCATAGGCTTTCCAGCCCATTTCCTGATCGCGCTTCACGCCCGCCAGTTTATACAAGCCACTTTCTACATAGCGCAACCAGTGCAAACCAGTTACTTTGGCTTTTTCATCCGCGATCTGGCTAATTAATTTACCGAGTGGATAAGCCATGGCCAGCAACACTACGAAAAAGACCAACATTAAAATTAAAGATTGACTCGTCATCACAGCTCCTCTGCATTCAATAATGCCACGACCAAGTACACCAACAAAGACGCTGCAACGACGCTGCCGATAACATAAAAGCTATTCATTATTGCCGTTCCTGTTTGTTTTCCATCTTGTGGCACCCGACCGCCAAGGCCACTACCAATAAAAAGAATCCTGCGATTCCACCGACGTAAAAAATATCGAGCAAATTATCCATTCCATCCTCCATAAGCACTTTCTGCAGACAGAAGCATAGTAAAAACCGTATAAGAATCTTGTTAAAAGACGGGGGCGAGGTGTAAACGAAGTGTAAAAATTGCGCGGCGCCCTAACGCTTTTCTAATAGATGCTATGGTAGGCTTTGATATGACTATGATTTTCAAGACCCTTTTTCGGCAACTTTATGGGCGATGGGATGCAATGCGAGCATGGTGCATCCTGCTCGCATTGCTCTCGCTCGCGACTCTGCTCTCGACCTTGTTGAGCGCTTATGTCAGCTTCACCAGCCAAGCGATGCTGTTCGTCTTGGTCGTTGCGATCGCTGCATATCAGCTGGATCGCTTGCAATCCATCGTCGGCGCGGTCGTTTCTGTTTTGCTCCTCAATTTTTTCTTTGTCCCGCCCACTTGGACTTTTCACGTCGAGCAGTCTGAACATCTGATTGCACTGGGGACGATGCTGGTGGTGGCCTTGGTCATCAATCAATTGACCACACGCCTGAAACAAGAAACCGCCTTGGCGCATTTGAATGAACAACGTGCCCGTCAATTGCAAGAGTTAGCGATACGCTTAGCCAGCACCGACACCACTGCCGCGATTCGAGCACTAGGTCAAGCGGCATTCGAGCGCGCCTTTCATGGTCGTAGCTTCCTCGTACTCGCCGATGACGGCACGCGTCTGGACACGCGGCGCGATTTGAGTACGCAACAAATCGATGGACTGCGCTGCTGTATGAAAGAAATGCAATTACTCGGGGCGGGTAGTTTGCGTTGGGGTGATTTGGAGGATTGGTATGTACCCTTGGGTCGCGCGGGTCAAAATAGGGGTGCGGTCTTGATACAAAAAGTAGCGGCAAAAGACGAGGACGGGCGCGAGCATGCCAAGGCCTTATGTTCTTTATTGACGCAAGCATTCGAGCGCTTGCAACTGAATTTAAATTGGCAATCCGCCCAAAACGAGGCGCAAAAACAGCAATTACAAAGCACCTTTTTATCGGCGATCTCGCATGATTTACGCACACCGCTGGCCGTGATGGTGGGCGCAGCCAGTGCACTACAAAGTCAACGCGATAAGCTCGCCCCCGATCAGCAAGATCGACTACTCAACAACATCATCGCCGAAGCGAATTATCTCACCAACGTGACCGAAAACACCTTGCAACTAGTACGTCTTACCCACGCCGAAAATAGCCTGCGACGCGATTGGGAATCGATAGAAGAAATCGTCGGCGCGGTGTTAGCGAGGATTAAACAGGCCAATACTGAGTCCCGCATTCAGGCTAGTCTCGCGCAAGACTTGCCGCTATTACGTCTCGACCCCATACTCATCGCGCAATTGCTGAGCAATTTAATCGATAACGCCTTGAAATACAGTGACGGCATGGTGGAACTAGAAGTGCGCGTGCTACACAAAACGCCCCTTGCATTATTGCAAGTTGAAGTCCAAGATCGCGGCCCCGGCATTCCTGAGGCCGAACATGACAGCATCTTCGTGGCCTACTCACGTTTAGCGCAACACGATCAATCCAATCAACGCAGTGCTGGTCTGGGTCTGGCTGTGTGCCACGCGATTGCCAAAGCCCATGGCGGTGATTTGGTCGTCCACAATCGCGCTCAGGGTGGTAGCTGTTTTTTACTCACACTACCAATTCCGAATGCGCCGGCATTTGCCGCTGAAATCTCCGAAACCTCTGAATTATCTGAACAAGCAGCGACCATCCCATGACGATACGCGTACTCATCGTCGAAGACGATAAAGAAATCCGCAAGCTGATACACGCGAGCCTGCGTGTAGAGGGCTTTGAAGTCGACACCGCAACCTCCATCAGCGAAGCGAGCGCCATGCTACTGCACGCCTTACCCGATCTACTATTACTCGATTTGGGTCTGCCTGATGGCGATGGTGAACAATTGGTGCGACTGCTACGCACCCAACATAATTTGCCGATTTTGATCATCTCTGCGCGCCATCAAGAGTTACAAAAAATCCGCTTGCTTGACGCAGGTGCCGATGATTTTTTAGTGAAACCGTTTAGCGTACCTGAGCTCCTGGCCCGCATGCGCGTCGCCCTACGCCATCGTGGTACACGCTTAGCGGCGGCGATCACGAGCTATACCCATCTGGATTTGCAAGTCGATCTCGCCAAACATACAGTCACTTTGCGCGGACAACTTCTGCATCTGACACCAACCGAATTCAATCTACTAGCACGACTAGTACGCAGTGCCGGCAACCTCGTCACGCATAGGCAATTACTCAAGGATGTGTGGGGGCCAGAATACATAGAACACACACATTACCTGCGTCTCTACATGGCCCAATTAAGAGCCAAAATCGAAGATCATCCCGCCGAACCACGCTATTTATTAACTGAAACGGGCGTTGGTTATCGGCTGGCGATGGCCGAGGAGGTTTGACATCCTTATGCCTTCCTAACACCGATACAAAGACAATCAAAACCTGTTCCATTTTTGTCAGGTTTTTATGAGTCACGCATCAGCTAGCCCACACAATCAGCATACCCAGCGCGACAGCGTCGCTGCACTCACATTGGGCGCACTTGGCGTGGTGTACGGCGACATCGGTACCAGTCCGCTGTACACCATGAAAGAAATTTTTAGCGCGCACACTGGCGTGCCGCTGGATGCGCAGCACATTATTGGCGTGGTCTCGGTCATCTTTTGGGGACTGATGATGGTCGTCACGCTCAAATATGTGACGCTGATTTTGCGCGCCGATAATCGTGGCGAAGGCGGCATCATGGCCTTAACCGCGCTCGCTAGCAAAGCCGCTGGCAGCACCCATCTGCGTCGCGTCGCTTTATTATTGATAGGCGTACTCGGCGCCGCTTTATTCTATGGCGATAGCGTCATTACACCGGCGATTTCGGTGCTGAGCGCGGTCGAAGGTTTGGAAGTCGTTTCCTCTACGTTCAAACCCTATGTATTGCCGATCTCAATCGGCGTTCTATTCGGTCTATTTGCCATGCAACGCTATGGCACTTCGGTGGTCGGCAAGCTATTTGGCCCAGTGATCGTGCTTTGGTTTGCGACACTGGCGGTATTTGGGGTACTACAAATTGTGCAGCAACCCACCATACTCGCCGCCCTCAATCCGCTGCATGCCATCGAGTTTTTATGGGCGCAAGGCGCGCATGTCTTCATCGTGGTCGGTGCGGTGGTACTGGCATTCACTGGCGCTGAGGCCTTGTATGCGGATATGGGGCACTTTGGTAAAAAACCTATCCGCCTCGCATGGACCGCTTTTGTTTTGCCTGCATTGGCCTTGAACTATATGGGACAAGGTGCTCTGTTGATGCGTGATGCCACGGCCATTAGCAATCCTTTCTTTCAATTATTTCCCGATCAGTTATTAATGCCCGCCGTGATCTTGGCCACGGTCGCCACTGTGATTGCATCGCAGGCGGTGATCTCGGGGGCGTATTCCATGACCAAACAAGCCATGCAACTAGGCTTGCTGCCACGTATGCAAGTGCATTTCACCTCGGTCAAAGAGATCGGCCAAATTTATATTCCTAGCGTGAATTGGATTTTGTTAGTCGGCGTTTTATTCACGGTAGTTGGCTTTGGTAGCTCATCGGCGATGGCGGGCGCGTATGGTATAGCGGTCACTGTCACCATGTTTATCACCACCTTGCTCACCTTCTTTGTGGTGCGCCACGCGTGGAATTTTCCATTGGCATTGGCGCTCGGCGCGACCGGTTTTTTCATGACTTTGGATGCACTCTTGGTCATATCGTGCTCCTTTAAAATCATAGAAGGTGGCTGGTTTCCTTTGATTTTAGGGGCACTGATTTTCACCATCATGGCGACTTGGCGCCGTGGTCGCGAGCTATTGATCACGCACATACAACAAGATGATCCTGAGTTACTGCCCTTCATCACCGCACTCTCCGAAGACAGCATGCACCGAGCCGCCCGCACTGCCATTTATGCCGTCGCCAATCCAGACACGGTGCCGCAAGCCTTGATGCACAATCTCAAGCACAACCAAGTCCTGCATGAACGCAATCTGATCTTGACCGTGGTATTTCACGATGTGCCATGGATAGACGACAAGGAGCGCGTGCAAGTAGAAGCGCTAGTCCCCGGTTTTTGGAAAGTCAAAGTCAACTACGGCTTTAAAAACGAACCCGATTTACCAAAGGCCTTGGAATGCTGCGAACAACACGGTTTGCCAATTAATTTGTTCGAAACCTCTTACTTCTTAAGTCGTGAAATCGTAGTCCCCACCAAAGGCACAGGCATGGCACATTGGCGCGAACTCTTGTTCGCCGTGATGTCACGCAACTCACGCAGCGTGGCGGATTTTTTCCACTTGCCGAATAATTGTGTGATTGAATTGGGGACGCGGGTGCAGATTTAACCCAGAATTTCCATAAGGAT
>CAYXJI010000166.1:0-7964 GCA_964465175.1 uncultured Burkholderiaceae bacterium
CTAGACGCCCAACGCCATCGTGGGATGACTCCACCAGAAGCGATACGTGAAGCCTGTATAGAACGTTTCCGTCCGATTATGATGACGACCTTAGCGGCACTGGTCGGTGCCTTACCGATCGCTTTAGGCTTAGGCGCTGGCGCAGAACTACGCCAACCGCTGGGCTTGGCGGTCGTCGGTGGTCTGATTTTCTCGCAAGCGATTACCTTGTTTATCACGCCTGTCATTTATTTGGCGCTTGATAAATACAGCGGTAAAGGTCCTATTGTTGGGAATGCGATTTAGGTTTTGGATTTTTGGATCAACACATGGTGGATTCCTATTCGCCGTGTGTTGATTTGAGGTCTGTTTTTTCCTTAGTCTCAAACTCTTCTAAGCATGTGACACTCGTTTCGATTGTCATCGCTGTCATTATTCCCCAATAAATTGCTTTCTTGACTCGTAGAGTAAACTTGATAGAATCGTCGCTTTGATTCGTGACGCTTTTTGTAGAATTTTAGTATTGTAAAAATCCTTGGATTTTCGTATGAGGTAGGTATTCATCAGGCTTTGGAGAGATTTTATGAAAAGTGTTATGCGTCACGTTAAATTATTAGGCGACATGGTGTCGCCTATATCTAGTTACGCAGAATATGAATACTTCTTTTCTCTCATTATTGTTCGTGGCGGTCCCGCCGATTGTTGGTAGTTTTATTGTCCTTGCTCTGGCTGCTGTTGGATGGGGAATATGGATCACTCATTTGTTGGCAATTTTCTTGTCCTGCTGTCTTGGTTTGGCGGGCTGCCACATGAATAAGCCAGGTAATCAGCAGAATATGGCCTTTGTTGTAGTTATTCTGACTTTGATTGGGCTTGCGATACCGCTATTTGGAGACTCTACAGGACCTGAACGCTGGATTCCGGCCGGGCCGTTGCGGCTTTATGCTGCGCCGCTCTTATTACCTTCATTTATAGCAGCCTGTTCAGTCTTTATTGCTAAAGACGGTAAGTACCAAATTATTTCCTTCGCTGCCGTTGTTGTGGCTGCTGTTTTGCTGGCTTTGCAGCCAGATGCGTCTCAGGTTCTTGGGTTGTTGGTTGCTTCGGCTGTTGTCATTTTGCGGTACCGACTTGGCATTTTATGCTTCAGTGCTATCGTGATTCCGTTAGCATTGGTTACTATGTGGGCATTCTCTTTGCCAGATCCTTTAGCGCCTGTGCCGCATGTCGAGGAGGTTTTTGCCTTGGCTCTAGGTCACTCGTTATTTGCTGGTGTCGCCGTAATTGGAAGTGCCCTTGCGTTGATTGTCGGGTTGTGGCTTAAATCGGTTAGCGGATCCCTTTGGCTATCTGCCGTAGCGGCCTACTACATGGTTTTATTTTTGTGTTCAGCCGCTGGAATTACTCCTGCGCCTTTGGTTGGCTATGGTGCAGCGCCCATTTTAGGTTTTGGTCTGATGGTGGGGCTAGCAGGGTGGTTTAAGCATCAAAATCGGCCTAACAAATCAATGCAGCCGACCGCTAATGCGGCAGCTGATTGAAGTGTTAGAACTCAGCATGCCAATCCACGGTTTGAGCCACATCACGTTCATCGTCAAAGACCTATCGCGCATGGCCAAGTTTTTGTGCCAAGGACTTGGCGCCGAGGAAGTTTATGACAGCAAATTGAAACGCTTTTCTCTGTCTCACGAAAGGTTCTTCCTTCTCGGCGGTGTCTGGATTGCTGCTATGGAAGGCGCGCCATCATCTGAGCGCTCCTATCGTCACACCGCGTTTAAGATCGCAGAAGATGAATTGTCTGAATACAGAAACAGGCTCGAGGCAATTGGCGTCGAAATCGTTCCACCCAGAAGTCGAATTGAAGGTGAAGGCCAATCCTTGTACTTCTACGACTTTGACAACCACCTGTTTGAGCTTCACACAGGCACGCTCGAACAAAGGCTTCAATCATATGCCGCAGCCACTGAGTTCAACGAGTAAGGTTAGATCGTGACGCAAAGCGGCCACGATCTGAACCGTTTGTTGGACGAGCCCGTTTTATTTGTATGTGTTTTGGGGATGGCTTATGCAAATAGCTTTTGCCTGTTTGCACTGTTCGGTGGAGTGTCGCTGTCTTGACTTCGGTGAGATTTAGCTGAGCTTGAAATTGATGTTGTTTTTCTGGTGGTTTCCTCACTTCTCCTTATTTTTTTACCGCGTATTTGCTAGTTTTTCTCAATGTAAATATGGGTTTATCCAGTCAAGTAGGGCGGCTGGAACCCGCGCCGCCAGACGCTAAAGCACTGTTAAGAGCTTGATTACGCTACGGAACTGTAAGTCCAGAAGACATAGTGTTGAGCTTCAAATGCTAGGTCATCGCGCAGCTTGGGCCGCCAAGCCTAAGCTTGCTGCATGCCGATGCATGTTGGGCTTCGCAGGCTCAGCACCAACCTACGATTTTATTTATACATGGGCGGTTACAACCCGGGCCGTCAGGTCAATGCGCTTTCGCAGCCTGCTCCCCATCCACCGCAAAACGCGCCAACACATGGCTAGCCATACCTTTCGCCAATTCTTCCTCGCCTAAAAAGACTAGATCAGAAGTCTCTTGCTCGAGTAACGCCATCTCATCTTCGCTGTCCGCCCGCAAGATGATTTCTATTTCTGGATTAAGCGTACGCGCGGTTTTGATCATTTGACGCGCGTTCAAGGTGTCGGGTATGGCGATCACTAACATCGCGGCATTGCGTATATGGGCTTGTACTAAGACCACGGGATCTGCTGCATTGCCGGATACGGCAACGATGCCTCGCAAGCGAATTTTCTCGACTAGCTCGCGATTTTGTTCCGCGACCACATAAGGAATTTGGCGTGCATCGAGTGCCGCGCCTATGCGTTTACCAACGCGACCGTAGCCGACTAAAACGATTTGCCCTTGCAGGTATTTATTGTCCGTCGCCAGTGGTAACTCGGCATAAGGATCTTGTCTTTGTTCTAGTGTGCGGGCTAGCTGCGAGTGTGCCAACGCCCAACGTCGTATCGGCTCAACTGCAGCAAAGAGAACGGGATTTAGCGCAATCGAGATCAAAGCGCTGGCTAGAATTAAGCTCATCCCTTCGGCTGGCATCAAGCCAAGTGCGACACCCAAGCCCGCTAAAATAAATGAGAATTCGCCAATCTGCGCCAGACTGGCCGCGACGGTTAGTGCGGTGTTCAAGGGATAGCGGAAGGCGATCACCAACACAACAGCGGCGATGGATTTGCCAAAGATAATAATTGCGACTACACCCAGAACTCTGAATGGCTGTTCCATCACGATGACAGGATCAAATAGCATGCCGACCGAGACAAAGAACAAGACAGAAAATGCATCGCGTAAAGGCAAAGATTCTTCTGCAGCGCGATGACTAAATTCTGATTCGCGCATGACCGTGCCCGCAAAAAAAGCACCCAAGGCAAATGACACATTGAACAAAGCGGAAGCGCCGTAGGCGATGCTGATGGCGCAGGCGATCACGGCCAGCGTAAACAATTCGCGTGAGCCCGTGTTCGACACTTGCCATAGTAGCCAAGGTAGAACGCGACGTCCTACCAATAACATGAGTGCGATAAAAGCGAGGACTTGTAGCAAGGTCTTACCGATTGCCATCCAGAGCGGCGTGTCGGCAGTGCCCGGGATAGGTGTGCCACCTAAGACGCCTGCCAGTGCTGGCAACAAGACTAAAAACAAAACCGTAGCGAGATCTTCGACCACCAACCAGCCAACCGCAATCCGACCATTCATGGTATCAAGTATGCCGCGTGCTTCCAATGCTTTGAGCAGCACCACGGTGCTAGCGCAAGAGAGCGATAGGCCAAACACCAAGCCACTGCCCAAGCTCCAGCCAAACCACCATGCCATCGCCATGCCCAACCCAGTAGCTAGACTCATTTGTAAGATGGCACCGGGTAAAGCGATGCGTTTGACTGCGAGTAAATCTTGTAGAGAAAAATGTAGACCAACGCCAAACATCAATAACATGACGCCGATTTCGGATAATTGCGAGGCGATATTGGCATCGGCGACAAAGCCTGGTGTGGCAGGGCCAATTAAAATGCCGGCAACCAGATAGCCCACTAAGGCAGGTAGTTTGATTTTTTCGGCAAGGAAGCCGAAGATCAAAGCCACACCAAAGCCAGCAGCCAAGGTCGTGATTAAAGAAATATTGTGGATCATCCGTGTTTTCTTTCAGGTGGCATGCTTCGCTGGAGATGCATTCTAACATTGCGTAACATCGCCATACTGTCATTAAAACAAGCGCAGAACCCGTCAACATTGAGACGCCGAAAACGCAAAAGTAGGGAAGCAAAGGCGCATCAGGGTTTTCGCTGTGCTCCGCTGCGACTACTTGGCTCGGGCTTGAGGGGGGACTTTGTAAGTTTTAGCCCAATTCAAGCCCAATTCAAGCTCATTTCATCCTCAATTCTCATGAATTTATGTTTCCTAAACAAAATCATTCGCAAAATATCCTACAATAACGCCTTACACTTTTAACTAGGACGCAGATCATGGCCGTTAATTCACCGATTCCCCTCGCCGCTGACTTAAAACCCGTAAAAGGTATCGAACTAGGTTACGCACAAGCAGGCATACGCAAAGCAAATCGTAAAGATTTGTTGGTGATGCGACTAGCGCCTACCGCGACAGTGGCTGGCGTGTTTACCACGAATCGATTTTGCGCTGCACCGGTGCAGGTCTGCAAAGCGCATCTAGAAAGCCCGCACATGGCGCTCGGTCCTATCCGCGCTTTGGTGGTGAATACCGGTAATGCTAATGCTGGCACCGGCGATGCGGGTTTGGCGGCAGCCAACGCGACCTGCACTGCGCTGGCAGAATATCTAGGCTGCGAAGCTGCCCAAATTTTGCCCTTCTCGACGGGGGTGATTCTGGAACAATTACCGGTAGATCGTTTGATCGCCGGGATGCCCGCAGCGATTGCCAGCTTGAGCGAAGACAATTGGTTCGCCGCTGCCGAAGCCATTATGACCACCGATACGCAGCCTAAGGCAGCCTCTAGCGTGGTGGTCATCAACGGTATACCCGTGACGATGACAGGCATCAGTAAAGGCGCGGGCATGATCAAGCCGAATATGGCGACCATGCTCGGCTATTTGGCATTGGATGCCAAAGTATCGCAGACCGTGCTCGATCACTTGGTGAAACGAGCCGCAGACCACTCTTTTAATTGCATCACGATTGATGGCGATACTTCCACCAATGATTCTTTTATGTTGATCGCCACCGGCACATCTGCTTTGGAGATTAACGAACTCGATACGCCAGAATACAAAGCCTTGGCAGACGCGGTGATTGCGCTCTCACAAAAATTAGCGCACATGATTATCCGTGATGGCGAAGGTGCGACCAAGTTTATCAGCGTCGTGGTGGAAGAAGGGCGCGACGTCGAAGAGTGCCGCAAGATCGCCTACTCCATCGCGCATTCGCCTCTGGTCAAAACAGCGTTCTTCGCCTCCGACCCAAATCTTGGACGCATCTTGGCGGCGATAGGCTATGCCGGTGTCAATGATCTCGAAGTCGGCAAATTAAATCTCTATCTCGACGATGTGTGGGTCGCAAAAAATGGTGGACGCAATCCTGATTATCAAGAAGCCGATGGTCAACGCGTGATGAAACAAAGTGAAATCACGATCCGCGTAAAACTAGCACGCGGCATGGCACGCACGACCGTGTGGACGTGTGACTTGTCACACGAGTACGTGTCGATTAATGCGGATTATCGCTCGTAATTTTGCGACCCAGTGTTGGACGGATTGCAGTCGCGCTACGAGATCGTGTAATGCGGACTTGATCCGGCATCCAGTTGCCTAGGCTTGAAGCTCCAATCTGACTAGCGAATCCATTCCCGTACGACAGTAAATAGGCGGTGCTTGTGCTCGACTGCTAGCGTTCAAAGATATCTGAAAGCATAAAGTAGGGCGGGTGAAACCCGCGCCGCCAGACCATCGAGGAGTTGAGCAGCGCGGGTTTCACCCGCCCTGCGAAATCTGTGGTTTCACACCAAATTCAAAATCTCTATGTCCCAATTAGATCAATTCTTAAACCGTGCCGAGCAGGTTTTAAATCGTTTGGAAGCCTATTTGCCGCCGCCACTACCAACGCCAGATTGGCATAGCGCAGCGGCATTTCGTTGGCGCAAGCAAGGTAATCAAGGCTATTTGCAAATCGTTAAACATACGGCGAAATTGCGGTTTGACGATCTGCAACATATCGAATCACAAAAAGAATTGATCTTACAAAACACCCTACAGTTTGTAGGCGGCAAGCCCGCTAATAATGTATTGCTGACTGGCGCCCGTGGCACGGGTAAATCGTCGTTAATTAAAGCCTGCTTACATCAATTTGCCGACCAAGGCTTGCGTTTGATCGAAGTCGATAAAGCCGACATGACGAATTTGCCCGACATTATCGATTTAATCGCCGACCGCCCCGAAAAATTTATCCTCTTTTGCGATGATCTTTCTTTCGAGGCCGGTGAAGCGGGTTACAAAGCTTTAAAAGTCGCCCTAGACGGCAGTATCGCCGCGCAATCCGATAATGTCTTGATTTATGCGACCTCTAATCGTCGTCACTTAATGCCAGAGCGCTTGTCGGATAACGACAGCTATACCCATGACGAAGATGGCGATTTGCATCCGGGCGAGACGGTAGAAGAAAAAATTTCTTTATCAGAACGCTTCGGTTTGTGGGTCTCGTTTTATCCCTTTAAACAAGACGACTATCTCGATATCGTCGCACACTGGCTGACAAGCTACGCCTGCACGCCAGAGCAGATCAACGCAGCACGCGCCGAGGCCTTGCAATGGGCATTGCAACGAGGCTCACGTTCAGGTCGAGTTGCGTGGCAATTTGCCCGTGATTATGCTGGGCGCAATAACTAAATTAGCTGAACGCCTTCCTTTTTTTGTGACGATTGAGCTGCTATGAAGCAGAAAAAAGCAAACCTCTCAACATAGAGACACAGAGACACAGAGGTTCAGAGCAATGCAAAGAAGTTGTGTTGCCTTTCTCTTGATTTTCTCTTTTATCTCGGCGGTTAAGGGTTCTACCCTTTTTTTGCGAATGAATAGAAAGCTTACTTTTCTCTTTTTCCGAGAAATAAAATTATGAGTGCAAGCCCTGTCAATGTCGCCGTCGGCATTTTGATGAAAGCCAACGGCGATGTCTTATTAGGACAGCGACCCGAAGGCAAACCGTATGCCGGCTATTGGGAATTCCCCGGTGGTAAAGTCGAAGAGGGCGAAGCGATACTGGATGCGCTAAAGCGCGAATTCATGGAAGAGCTAGGCATACAAATCATTAGCGCCGAGCCTTGGTGCGGCGTTGAACATATCTATCCCCACGCTCACGTACGCCTGCATTTCTACATTTCTCGTGAATGGACAGGTGAACCGCAAAGCTTGGAAGGACAGGCGTTTGCTTGGCAGGGGACGGTGGCGGTTGAGCCATTGTTGCCGGCGACTATCCCGCTTATCGATTACTTGAATGAGTTGCGTTTTATAAATGGATAGTTGTATATCTTGTGCTTGACTTCATTCGATGAGCAAAAGCCAAACTAAATTATAGAGTTTGGCTTTTGCTTAACAAGATTATTTGCTGAACAATCCTTTGAGTTTATCCTTCAACTGCTCATTCACTTTTTCCTTCAATTCTTTTTTCTTCTCTTCCAATACCGGCGCGGCTTTTGCTTTGAGTGCCGATTTCAAGGCCTCGCTGCCGATTTGGGCGAACTGTAGTTGGTAGGATAATTGATCGAATGGGCCGCTGATGCGTACTGGGATGCTGATGTCTTTGAGTTGCGATAAGTCGCTGCCGTCTTGTCCGGTGGCGGTATTCACGACCGTGACTTTGGCGGTGTAGTCGAGTTTGTTCGCGCGTAGATCGACCATGCCTTTGCCACCGACGCGTAAGAACGGCGACTTCATATCTAAGTCATCGCTATTGCCTA
>CAYXJI010000167.1:0-7015 GCA_964465175.1 uncultured Burkholderiaceae bacterium
GTTTGTTATTGTCGGTAATGAGCCTGTGATGACAGCGCAATTAATCACACGCGAGTCCGAATTATTCTTTAATACGACGAATTTATTCGAAACATCGGTTCCACGCTTGTCACAGCTCGTGCCAGCATCGGCCTTTCGTTTATAAATCTTTCGATTTTATTTTCTTGCTATTATAAAAATACTTATGCAAAATATTACTGCGCCTGAGTTGGCACAATGGTTAGCTGATTCCTCAAAAAAAGCACCATTTTTGCTTGATGTTCGGGAACCTTGGGAGTATGAAACTTGTCATATCTCCGAGTCGCAGCTGATACCCATGCATACAGTGCCGTTGAAGTTAGAGCAGTTAGATCGTGAAACCACGATTGTTTGTATTTGTCATCATGGTGGTCGCAGTATGCAAGTGGCACATTTCCTCGAGAGAAATGGCTTTGATCAAGTGGTTAATTTGACCGGTGGAGTACATGCGTGGGCATTGCAGGTGGATACCTCAATGGCTACATATTAGGGCAGTCTTTAGTGGTGCTAAAGACGCCTGCTTTTGATTTATTGAATTCATTTGATGTAGTCTGCCAACAGAGCATCACTTGACGTGATATTTAATTTTTTTCGGAGCATTTTATGCGTAAATCTATTATCGCTAGTGTTATCGCGACTGCGTTTCTTTCTTTTAACGCTGGCGCCAGCGATTTGCTGCAAATTTATAAAGAAGCATTGCTTAATGATGCACAATTTAGCAGCGCACGTGCAGCAAAACTGGCGGGTCAAGAACGCTCAGTACAAGGGCGTTCCAGCTTGTTACCTAGCGTGGGCTTGAGCGCAGGCGTCACGAAGACGCATTCTGAATTTGATCCTGATAATGGTCCGACGACCACTGGCAATAGCACAGGTCGCAGTATGACTTTGTCTTTGAGTCAGCCTCTATTTAACCTCGCTACATGGGAAAATTACGAGCAGTCAAAATTGGCCGTGTTGGGCTCAGATTTGCAATTTTCAGCAGCACAACAAGATTTGATGTTACGCGTTAGCCAAGCTTATTTTGACGTGTTAGGCGCACAAAATACTTTAAAAACATTGCAAGCGCAAAAAGTCGCGGTGGCGGAGCAATTAGCTTCTGCTAAGCGCAATTTTGAAGTCGGCACGCAAACGATTACCGACACCCACGAGGCGCAATCGCAATTTGATTTGATCACCGCGCAAGAATTGGCAGGTCAAGGTGATTTGGATGTGAAACGTGCAGCCTTGCGCCAAATTATCGGTAAGGATGCGGGTGACCTATCTATCCTGAAAGAAGGCGTGCAACTGAGTCCACCTATGCCTGCGCAATTGAATGACTGGGTAACCTCAGCTGAAAAACAAAATTTTTCAGTCGCAGCCTCAGAGGTATCTTTGGAAGTTGCCAAACGCGAAATTAAAAAGAGTCGTGCAGGTCATTTGCCAACGGTCGATTTGTCGGCGACAACTGGTCGTAGTACAGGAACTTCCGCGACATTGCCACCAGGCGTTAGTAAGCCAACGACGATCGGTGTTTCTGTGAAAATTCCTATTTTCAGTGGCTTTGCAACCGATAGTCGTGTGCGTGAAACGATTGCTTTAGAAGATAAAGCGCGCAATGATCTCGAAACAGCTCGCCGTACAGCCGCTCAGGCCGCACGCCAATCCTACATTGGCGTGGTTAGTGGTTTGGCGCAAATTAAAGCGTTTGAAGCCGCAGAGATTTCTAGCCAATCGGCTTTGGATTCCACTAAATTGGGTTACCAGGTCGGTGTGCGTATCAATATCGACGTTTTGAATGCACAACAAAAACTCTCAAACACCCGTCAAAGTTTAGCCAAAGCACGTTATGACTCCATCATGAGCGGCTTGCGTTTGAAAGCAGCGGCAGGGTCTTTGAAAGAAGCGGATTTAGTGGAAGTGAATGCTTTGTTGACGCAATAAAATTTTTAATTTGTGTTTCATAAAAAAACCCGCAATTTGCGGGTTTTTTTATGAGCGCAAGCTTAGGTTTAACCACAAGCCCCCACATAACCACAAGAAACGCAACGCGAACAGCCGTCGATTTTTTGTAATGCATAGGCGCCGCAATCTGGGCATTTTTTGCCGCTGGCGGTGTAGGTCATGGGCGCTGATTCTACTTCGTAAGCTAAATCGTCCATGCCGTAGGCGAGCTGTTTATTTTTGAATTTTTCTGCCAAGACAACGATCGGTACTTGATTGCCTCCGGCATCTAAAAAGCCGCGTTTCATTAAGATGCGTTGCAAAGAGTAGCCAATCGCGGCGACTTCGGATTCATGAAAGAGTGGTGCTTGCGAGCCGTCATCTTTGGTCAGCATACCGCAGCGTACCGTGCCTTTGTCCCACACCACTTCACGCATATCGGCGAGGGCTTTGGCGATGGATCCACCAGAGCGCGCCGCCATTGACAGCAAACGCATGCTGGCAGAAATCCATTGCTGGCCATCGTTCTTTTGACCCGCAGGCATGAAGAATTCAAATGGTCTTTCTATGGTCGCTAACTCACCGCCGACGATACCTTGGATGTGGATAAAACTGACCGTCAGATACACGGTTTTTTTGCCTTCATAAGTCATGTATTGGACTTTGGACGTCACTGATTCGAGATCACCAAAAGGGCGTCCGTCGAATTGTTTGCGCAGGAGATCGTCATCGGGTGCCGCTATCGTCGCAGGCGCTGCGGTTTCGGTACTGACCGATAAAACGCTGCCGAGAATATTATTCGGGCGGTAGGTGGCGAGTCCTTTTAAGCCTGCGCGCCAAGCGTCCATGTACAGATTTTGAAAATCCGCATACGGATAATCAGCAGGCACATTCACTGTTTTTGAAATCGCGGAATCCACATAGGGTTGAACCGCTTGTAGCATCAACATGTGATCATTGGCTGACATGGCTAAAGCGGTCACGAAAGCGGCTGGTAATTTACTGTCATCCGATACGTCGTTGCCCAAATGGCGATATAGACGCCAGGCATGATCTGCGACTTCATAAATTTTACTGTCGCCGACTGCCATACGTTTTTTGCGATTATAGACCCAAGAAAATGCCGGTTCTATACCATTGGACGCATTGTCGGCAAAGGCCAAAGTAATCGTGCCAGTCGGCGCAATTGAGAGTAGATGCGAGTTACGCAAACCATGTTGGGCGATTTGTTGCCGTAAATTCGCGGGCAGGCGCTGTGCAAACGCGCCTTGCAAATAGTGCTCGCTATCGAATAAAGGAAAGGCACCTTTTTCTTTGGCGAGTTCGACCGACGTTTGGTACGCCGTATCCCGCATGATCTCTGCCACTTGGGTAGCAAATGCGCGACCTTCCGCCGAATCGTAACGCAAGCCCAGCATCACCAAAACACTACCCAAACCTAAAAAGCCCAAACCGACGCGGCGTTTGGACATGGCTTCATCTTGCTGCTTTTGGAGCGGCCATGCGGTCGCATCGAGTACATTGTCCAACATGCGTGTGGCGACATTGACCACCGCTTGAAATGCCTCAAAATCAAAGCTCGCTTGCTCGGTAAATGCCGCTTTAGCAAAGCGTGTTAAATTGACAGAGCCGAGGCAACAACAACCGTAATCGGGGAGGGGCTGTTCGCCGCAATTATGGACATATAAACCATTCGCATCAAAGGCATTGACGCCAGGAATTTGTACGTCATACACCATCTCTTCACCATCCAATTGAACGCTAGCGACAGTTGCGGTAAAACGTTCGCGATTGAATGAACGGCGATAGTTGGCGAAGGCCTTGTTGAGTGCATTATTTTTTGCTGTATCGGCGAAACCTATCCGCTCGGCATAGTGAAGTAAGTTGTCGCCGCTGATACATAATTCATGCCCGACTTGTGTCAGGTAAAGTGCCTTGCCGCCGCGACCATCTGGCAACATAGTTTCAACTGGATGCGGTCCTTTACGAGCTGGATAAATGGTAGCGACGATGCCTAATCGCATCAACATGCGTTGTACGCGTTGCAGGGTGTCGAGATTGCTTTGGGTTAAGCGAACACTGATGCCTTTTTCTTGTGTACCTTGTACTGAACCATCCGCATCAAAAAGGCCTCGTAAAAAGCCTACATAAAAATCGGAGGAGGTCGATTCGAAAGCATCGCTCATGAGCTTTGCTTGCGGGCGCATCCCTAATTCGAAAGCCAAATCGTGCAGGCTACTACTTTTTAAGTGATATTCGTCACGTCCATTGACTGCAAAAAAACCTTGAAAGTCAGAGCGCGTTTTGAGCTCTGTCATGGCCTGTTCTGCGGCTGCGATGATGCCATTGTTGGTCGAGAAGGAGTTGCCATTGACTTGTTTTTTGATTTCCTTGTCCCATACACTGAGTATCGCTGTCTCTTCTTTAAGCGTGCCATCGCCCAAGAGCAGGCCGATCAGATAGCCTTGGTTTTCTGAGTAGTCACCTTGCCAGCCAAGATGGTTGCGATGATTGTGTAAGGCAATTTGATCTCCTGCTGTTAGCTCGCCCGCTTTGATCCATGTAAACTCTTGGCGGTGACGAGTCGACTTCGTAATTTTTCTAACCAAATGGTCGTGGGTTAGGCGCAATTCTTGGCCTTCTTTTGTATTCAATTTGAAGACAGGTTTTACCCCAGTTTCAAAGAAACCTAAGTCGCTTGATGCAAATTCTTGACCATTGACGATGGCATTAAATGGCCTACCTAGCAAATCGCCGACTTGTTTGGCACCGTCGGATGTGGTGATCCAAGTATCCGCCGTGACGCAAGGATTGGTTGCCTCGATGGTTTCGCAATAATGCAAATTATTTTCCGCATTGATACGGGATAAAAACAAGATACCAGGCTCGGCGTGATCGTAGGTGGATTTCATCACCTCGTCCCACAGATCGCGCGCTTTGACGGTTTGATAGACCCATAGGCCTTGCTCATTTTGATACGCGCCGTTTTCCTTTTTGCTGTCGCTAGGCTCGGCCTTATGCGTCAGCAAAAAATCGCTATCGCTGGCGACCGCTTGCATAAACGCATCGGTCACGCCTATGGAAATGTTGAAATTGGTCAACCCGCCTTGATCTTTGGCGTGAATGAATTCCAAAATATCAGGGTGGTCGCAGCGCAAGACGCCCATCTGCGCACCGCGCCGCGCACCGGCGGATTCTACGGTTGAGCATGAAGCATTAAACACTTGCATAAACGAGACGGGGCCAGAAGCGCGCGAGCGGGTGCCGCGTACCAAGGCGTCTTTGGGACGTATCGTAGAAAAATCGTAACCAACGCCACCACCACGTCGCATGGTTTCTGCTGCATCGGATAAGGCGGTGTAGATGCCGGGCTTGCCATCGGTGGTGCTGGATACCGAGTCCCCCACGGGTTGTACAAAGCAGTTAATTAAAGTGGCATGCAAATCCATCCCCGCTGCGGAATTAATCCTGCCTGCAGGGACAAAACCATTTTTCTGTGCCCATAAGAATTTTTCTTCATAGTAGGCTTGGAAATCGGGTGCTTCTACACTGGCGAGCGCTTTGGCGACCCGTGCTTGTACATCGTGAATACTGGTTTCGTCGCCTTTGGCGTATTTTTCGAGTAGGACATCGAGGGAAATTTCTTGAGGTGACATGTCGGTCATTCCTAGGATTTTGTCATTGGCATTCATGCTTATTTTTTCGTAATGTGAAGGCGGAAGGGATGCTTTACAGCAGAATTGGATGAATCATTATAGACCTCTGCCGAGCTTTTTCCTTGACTCTTCTCAATTAGAATTTGATGCGGTTTAAGCAAATTTTTATCAAGCTTGGCTAGTGCCGTTCAGCCAAAAAATTAGTGCTTTTCATCAAGGCTCTCTCATTAAGCGGATCTATTGATCTAAGTTAAAGGATTTAGCCCTACCAGCAAGCTGACTTTGATTTACATAAGAATGATTCTCGTTTATAGTTTTGCCTTGAAACCAGTTTCTTCATTGATTGCAAAATTGATCGCAACCCAGACCAGCACTATGAACTCCATAAATATTGATATGTCAACGCCTGCGAATTTCGCCATGCCTGCAGCGATTGCATCGACCTTGCGCACTTCCGCTGAGGTAAAAAAGTTGTCGGATATAGCGATTGGTGAGCAATGTGTGGTACGTCAATTAGTCGCCTCGACCGGTATGCCAGAATGGATGACGCAATTAGAGGATATCGGCTTCATTGCAGGCGAACCGGTCACTTTGATGGCGCGTGGTGCGTTCGGCGGTGATCCCTTAGTGGTGCGGATAGGTCTATCCACGTTTGCTTTGCGCAAAGCCGAGGCGGCTTGTGTGTTGGTGGATACCGTAGTTGTTACCTCAGGCGATGTGCCAGTCAATGACAGTCAAAATAAGGTCGCTGCATGAAACAAGTCAAACCGGCAGTCATTCATTTTCATGCTAGTGGTCCCTTAGTCGCCTTAGTCGGCAATCCCAATTGCGGTAAAACTGCCTTATTTAATCTACTGACTGATAGCAAACAAAAAGTCGCCAATTATGCAGGCGTGACCGTGGAGCGCAAAGAAGGGCGCTTTCATACTGCGGCGGGTAAGACTTTGCGGGTGTTGGATTTACCTGGCACTTATAGCTTGCATCCACGCTCGCCTGACGAACGCGTGACGCATGATGTCCTATACGGTAATGCCATTGGCGAAAAGCGCCCAGATTATGTAGTGTGCGTGGTGGATGCGACCAATTTACGACGTGGTTTGCGTTTAGTGATCGCGGTGCAGCGACTTGGGATCCCCTGCATGGTAGCGCTAAATATGACGGATATGGCCGAGCAGCGTGGCCTGTCAATTGATGAGCAAGCTTTGGCACGAGAATTAGGTATTCCTGTGGTGCGTACTGTGGGTATCAAGCAGGGTGGCGATGCCGCTTTGAAAACCATGTTGGACGATATTCAAACACTCAATAGCGATGCCCATCTGAGTGACAGCGATCCCGCCGTTCAGTCACATACCGACTTGGATCATGAGCGTGTGCGGCAGATTTTAAGTAAGCTGGGTTTGGATGCCATCGTTCCACATAAT
>CAYXJI010000167.1:7025-7963 GCA_964465175.1 uncultured Burkholderiaceae bacterium
TTTTGTTCTTGGTGTTCCAAGCGGTATTTGCGTGGGCGACTGTGCCTATGGACTTGATCAAAGAAGGCACGGAATGGCTGGGTGCCAGCGTTTCTAATTTGTTGCCTGAAGGCTGGGTGCAGAGTTTAATCGTGAACGGCATCATTGCGGGTGCGGGCGGGGTAATTGTTTTCTTGCCGCAAATCTTGATCTTGTTCTTCTTTATTTTAGTCTTGGAAGAGTCTGGCTATTTGCCACGCGCTGCTTTCTTGCTCGATAGGTTGATGGGTGGCGTTGGTTTATCTGGTCGCTCGTTTATTCCCTTGTTGTCGAGTTTTGCCTGCGCGATTCCTGGCATTATGGCGGCACGTACGATTGCCAATCCGCGTGATCGCATGGTGACGATTATGATCGCACCTTTGATGACTTGCTCGGCGCGTTTGCCTGTGTATGCCTTGCTGATCGGTGCTTTCATTCCGCAGCGTGATGTGTGGGGCATTTTTGAATTGCAAGGCTTGGTTCTCTTCGCCTTATACGGCGCAGGCATTATCGGTGCGTTGGCGGTGGCTTGGGTGTTGAAACGCTTTACTGCACAGAGTCAAATCCGTACTTTGATGATGGAATTGCCGAGCTATCATTTGCCGACTGTGCGTAATGTCTTGCTTGGTTTAAAGCAACGTGTCGTCATTTTCATGAGTCGCGTCGGTGGCATTATTTTGCTGTTGACGATCGCCCTGTGGTTCCTCGCCAGTTATCCCGGCGCACCCGCTGGCGCAACGGGTATGCCGATAGAATATAGTTTTGCAGGTTACATCGGTAAAGCTTTAGCGGTCGTGTTTGAACCGATTGGTTTTAATTGGCAAATTAGTATCGCCTTGGTACCTGGTATGGCAGCGCGTGAAGTGGCAGTTAGCTCTTTGGGGACGGTCTATGCTTTGGCAGCGGCGGGTAGTGATACG
>CAYXJI010000168.1:0-1184 GCA_964465175.1 uncultured Burkholderiaceae bacterium
GCAAAAATAGCCGAAAATGCGCCGTCAGCACGCAAATAGCACCGCAGGTGCGCCCAATGGAAAATCTGGGATTATCTGCGTATGCTCGCCAATTTTTCTTCTTCTCCCAATTCACCTCATCTAACTTCAAGTTGTTTTGCACTGCCGTCAGGATAGCAGAGTAAAAACTGTTAAAAAATCGCAACGAAATATTAATTAATTTAATAAAAAACAAAGGTTATTTGTAAATCCATTTTATGCTATAGCATATTTAATAATTAAATTAATGAAATGGGAGAATACAATGCGACCAATTGAACCGAAACTCCTGCATGGGGCAACTTTCTTAGAGCTGATGATTGTTGTTCTACTAGTTGGCGTAATTACTAGTATCGCGGCACCTACTTTTGGCAATTTAATTATTACTACTAAAATTTCGCAGGCAACTAGTGCTCTGCATGCCTCTTTACTGTTTGCTCGCTCTGAAGCACTTAAAAGAGGAAGGAATGTGGTGATATGCAGAAGTGTCAATCCAAGCGCTATTGCTCCTAGTTGCGCTACGGCACCTGGCGCAGGCTGGGGGCAAGGATGGATCATCTATGTAGACGAAGATGAGAATAAAAAATTTACTAATGCAGATATTCTAATTCGCATGCAAGATGCGATCTTCAGTAAGGAAGCTCAGGGTAATATCACATCTTCACCAAGCCGCAATTACATCTCATACAATCCTACAGGGCAGACCTTTGGTAGCTTCATTCGTTTTACCATTCGTCGACCCGAAAACGATACTAATACTTCCCATGATAAATTTATTTGCATCGCTTCTGGCGGACGGGCTAGGGTTGATAACGATACTTGTAGTAGCAAATAATTTCAAACTAGGGTGCTTGCACGACTCATGAAAAATTCCACAGCATCATTTTCCTCCCTGTTGTACTTAGCGCGCATTAATCGCCGCTAAGCGCTAGCCCAAGCTTGATGTATAATTCTTCCCGTATTCATTGGGGAGTAGCCTGTTTTCCGAGCGCCAATCTGGAAAATAAATGTATCAACATACTTGATCATCCGATCATGGTGCATTTGATTCGAATGTAGTTCGTTTGGATTTGGCAAGACCTTTGAACACTTCATTTTCTTTTACCCAGGATGGGCAAGAAGATGTTTTGTTCATTGCGTCTGTTAAATACCATGCCCATCCGACC
>CAYXJI010000168.1:1219-2977 GCA_964465175.1 uncultured Burkholderiaceae bacterium
TCTCATCTCAACACTGGCCGTCACGGTCGGTGAAATCGGCGATAAAACTCAGCTCTTGGCCTTGCTACTGGCGGCTCGTTATCGCCAGCCTATACCTATTGTGCTTGGTATTTTGGTCGCGACATTAGCTAATCACAGCTTGGCTGGCTTATTTGGACAATGGGTGGTCACGCATATTTCGCCAGAAATCTTGCGCTGGTTACTAGGTAGTTCTTTTATCGCGATCGCAATTTGGACATTAAAGCCGGATAAGATGGAGGACGAATCGATTCAAGATGGGCAATTTGGTGTCTTTTTGCTGACTTGTATTACCTTCTTTTTCGCTGAAATTGGCGACAAAACGCAAATTGCCACAGTCGCTTTGGCGGCAAAATATAGCGATTTGTTTATGGTGATTTCTGGAACGACTTTAGGTATGCTGATCGCCGATGTTCCCGCCGTATTTTTAGGGAAAGTTGCTGCACCGAATTTCCCCTTTCACTATGTGCGTTGGCTGGCCGCTTTTGTATTTGCCGTTCTGGGCATAGTTGTTCTGATGAATTTGAGTGATTTTTAAGTACACGGACACCTAAGCCCTAAGCACAATTCATTTTTAATGTAGTAACTACTGGAAAGCTAGTAATGACGAGTTTCATATTACCCAAGGGTGGCGTGGTAAAACTGGGCACTATTTCGACTTCGCTTTATCCCTTTTTACGTGATGGAATTCCCGCAAACTTGCCGCGCGCCGGATTGTGTTCGGATGGCGAGCAATCCACCATACAACATGGCTTATATATCGGCGAGTTAATGGCGTATTTCTCTGCATGCGCCGCTTTTTGCCAAGCAACAAGTGCCTTATACGGAGAGCATGAAACTGTATTGAATGTATTTGTGGAGCAACTGCGCTCCTCTCGTGGCAGCAAGCCACAAATGTCAAACTTAGAAACTATCTCGGCGCAGGTCGGATTGCCGGTGGTATTGGAGATCGTGTTGGCCGAAGATTGCGAAGTTCTGGCGGACGCACATTTTGAAGCCCCAGAGAATGCCGCAAAAAGTTGGAATCTTTGGCGTAGCGTGCAATTGAATCGTGCGGAAGGCATTCCTTCAGGTTGGATCAAAAAATTTCACTTTCCACGTCTCTTGGATTATCGCGATCTGGTGGGCGCAAAGAATCCACGCCTGCTGGAGCAGACCATTGATTGCGCGTTGATGGTCGGCGGTATGATGCAATCGTGGCATAAAGATACGCCAGGCGATTTGCTATTGGCATTTAAGAAGCAATATGGCAAAACAAATTTCTCTCAGACCATGTCTTTTGATGAAGCCTCGTTGGAGCGATTTTTCAATCTCAACGGAATGTTAGATGCTGCCACGCGCTTGCTAAATCAAATGACGATATGGCAGGACATTGATGCCTTAGCGAAAAAACAGGGCATTCCCCTGGCGTAATTAGATCCTCTAGCGCTTAGTCATGGCGCTCATTAATTGCCCTTTGAGGGTTTTGATGAGCGCAGTTTCATCTGCAGGCACACCTTCCTCTGCGGTGCAAGCGCGGTCTGCATAAAATAAGCCTAAAGGTTTTTGGTCGATCACTAGCGGCAAAATGATAAAGCTATGGGCATCGGGTAGTAATTGCTTATGCCACTTGGGTAGTAGGTTAGAAATTTTAGGGTTGCGCGCATCCGAAATCATTAAATCGACATTGTTACTCATGGCCAAATGAAAGATGGCGTTATCGTTCGCCACCGGAAACTGAAATCCACGCTGCCGCTCAGC
>CAYXJI010000168.1:2987-7954 GCA_964465175.1 uncultured Burkholderiaceae bacterium
TATTTTCTCCGACTGCAATGCGTGCGCTAAATTTCCCTGACTGCAGATCGCGTAGGCAAGCAGTGGCAAACCGAAATCCCATGGCACCATATAATGTTTCAAGCACCAATAAAATCAAATCGCTCAGCTTTACCTGATGCGAGGCCAACATTTGCGTTGCATCTTGTACGCCCGCCAACAGCAGATCACGCGCATTGAGCGGTTTGCCACTGGCATGTCGGGCACTGGCTTCTAGCTGCTTTGCATCGAAGCTAGGCAACATAAATTCATTGAAAATATTGATCTCGTTGGCAACAATCGCCCCTAACTTGCTCTCTATCGGGGGTAATACGACTTCGAGTGAGCTCGCCAATACCCGCGCTTCCTTATCGACACTTTTTAGTATGACTTGTAATTGTTCCGCATCGAATTCTAATGCGCCGCCAAAGCGCTTAAGCAAAATTTTACAACGCTCTGCAACAGAATTTTGCATCGCATTGCTCTCCGTGTTGACCAAGATAGAGGCAAGACCCTCACTAAAACTAGCGACTTGGCGATTCCAGTCACTTGCTTGGCTGCTCTTCTTTTGATCTCCATGCGTGGGTTGCAAGGCATTAATAATCGTCGCCGGAATTTTCCAATCATGCAGGACAGTCTCTCCGAAACGCTCAAAACTACATCCTAGGTATTGGTTGCAGATGTCGATGGACTGCACAGGTTTTGCACTGCTTAGCGCTTGAATTTTGTCATAGAGATGATGGTCGAATGAGGCGACTAGTACGCGGCCAATATTTTTGAATAGTGCAGCGACAGCAGCTTCTTCGCTATTGGGATGACGGCAGTGGCGAGCGATCTCGCGCGCACAAACGCTCGCACACAAAGCTTTGATGAGTTCTTGCCGCACTGCTTGCGCTTGGCGGGCGTCATTAAATCCATCGACTAATAAACTGGCTACGGCATTCGCTTTTATCGTATCAAAACCCAGCAAAAAAATCGCTCTAGAAATCGTAGTAACCGTAACACCACCCGGCGTGCGATAGCTAATGGTATTCGATAGTCTTAGGATTTTTTGTGTTAAGGCAACATCTGACAAAATGAAGTGCGCTAGATCGGAGACCGAGTCTTCGCCTGAAGAAGTCATTTGAACGACTTTGGCGATGGCAATGCCTAAAGTCGGCAGATTTTTATCCGCACGAATTTGTTCCAGAAGTTGTTCGCGTGCTGGCGTTACGTTCAGCATAGCTTTGATATCAATCACATTTGCGGATTAAGCTGCAAAAAACACCATTATTACTTCACACGCACCGCATCGATCCCGAAGCGTTTTTGCAGTTCTTCATAGAGTCCGCGAATCGCTTTCAGGCGATTATTCATAGGGTCTAGTCGACCCGCCGCATCGATTAACTGTTTGGCGAGTGCGCCTGTGGCGGGATCCCAGCCTAGGTTTTCGATACACTTGAGTGCAGCCAGTGCCGCATTGAGCACCACCTGAGGATTGTCGGGTGATTTTTTTGCCGCACTCGACATCAAGTCGACCGAACCTCGGAAATCGCCTTCTTTGGCTTTTTGCACCCCTAAGGCGACTAAATCTCTGACTTCTTTTTGACTACGTTGCGCAAGTTCTTGTCCTAAATGTCCTTTGCCTACACTTTCGAAAACGCCCATGGCTTTTGTCACCATTTCTTGATTGGGGGCGTTGCGCATGACGTCCATAATCACTTCGGAGGCGCCTTCTTCTTGATTGTTTTCTAGGCAGCTCTTTGCTAAGCCTAGCTTGAGTTCGTTGGATAAACCGATGTCTTCTCGATTCGCTGCGACTGCCGCGACTAGTTCTTGTGCTAAGCGCGCATCACCGGTCGCCGCATGCACCATGGCTGCCGAGATGGCGCGGCAGGCTTCGGTTTTTTTGACGCCGACCATACTTTTTTCTAAGTCGCGGATCACCGATTTAGCTTGATCGTGATCGCCTTTTTTGACTAGGGCGCTGACTAGTTTGACATGATCTTCGGGATCGCGAAACTCGGAATATTTGGCTTTGCTGACGACTTTTTTGAGCACGTTTTCAGCGGTTTCTATATCGCCAGTTTCTAGTGCCAAAGAGCCTAATTTGCGTAGGCGTCTAACCGCATGCGGTGAAATAATGACTGCCGTATCGAGCACCGATTTGGCTTCGGGTAGTTGGCCTATGGCTTCGTGCGTTTTAGATAGCCAATCATAGGCGTCCATATACTTATCATTCTCTTGCACCAAGACATTGAGAATATCCTCGGCTTCTTGATAGCGACCTTGCATGTAGAGCGTTTTGGCGAGACCTAATTTCGCCCAAGCGACGGCTTTAAGTTCATAAAGGCTGGCGTACAGCGCTTCAGCCTCATCGGCCTCACCCAAGATGACGTGTAGCTCGGCTCGCAGGCGCATAAAGTCAACTGCATAACGTGGAAAATTAGTTTCGCCCTCTATGCACGCGTCTATGGCCTCTCTTAAAAAGCTTTGCTCCATAAAGTTGTAGACATCGACAAAGGCTTTACGTTTTTCTATCGCCTTTAAGACGCGTTCAAGCAGCGTATCGGCGGTGAAGGGCTTGAGCAAATAATCGGAGGGCGCTAATTCGGCGGCGCTGACCACTTTGGCATAAGCCCGTTCAGCGGTCACCATAATGAAGATAGTCGAGAGCGGTGTGATTTTATGGTGGCGTATATCTTCCAGCAATTGCTGACCATCCTGTCCAACGCCAAGATCGTATTCGCATAAAATTAGATCAAACGATTTGCCTTGAATGGCGCGTAGCGCAGTACCCGCACTAATGGCGTGATCAACTTTTGTGATGCCACATAAATTGAGCATATTGTGCAAGCTGACCCGCATCCCTGAATGAGGCTCGACTAATAAGGCGCGTATTCCTTCTAACTTGCTCATGGTATCCTTTTTTACTTAGAGGATAGGTAGGGATTTTTTGTTGTGTCAATAAAGCAGCGTCGATTAACTACCTTGCAGTCTTGCTACTTTACTTCATGTTGACGGTTATCCTATAGTAAAACTTTAACCGATTCCGTCTTACCAATGTAGCTCAATAGCAATTTATTGCGAGACTATTGATGCAACGTCGCTGGAACGCCACGATCTGGATTATTTGATTACTTTTGCTATTAAGAGAATAGCAAGAGATAGCAAAATGGTCGACGCGAAAGGAATGGTAAAAATTCGGCCAAATAATTTAAACCGTAAGTCGCCTGGTAATCTGCCCAAGCCGAGTTTTTGTAGCCAAGGCAGTAAATTGGCGAAAATAATCAATCCAACAAAAATAACGATAACCCAGCGTATCATGTGAATTCTTTCTTAGCGTAATAGGGGCGAGCATAAGCTTGAGTATCAGCTTGAGTATCAGAGCGAGCATCAAACCACGCATCAAAGTCTGTGGCTGCGGTCATGACGCAATAAATTGTCTGGCAAATCGATCCCACAGCCTAAGATGAGGACTTTGAACAACTCGCCCATTTCGGCTGGGGAGATGAGTTTTTGTACTGTATTGGTCGCGGGTAAGTACTGGGCGCTGGCGTCGACGGGAATTCTACTCAGGATATCGGTCAAGCTAGTTTCTAATAAAAAGCCCGCTTGACTGGTGTAAGCCAAAAGATCTAAACCAGCCTCGACACCAGCACGTGCCATCGCCGAAAAATCTACATGCGCGGTAATGTCTTGTAGGCCAGGTAAATAAAAAGGATCCGGGTGCGCGTGATGACGATAGTGACACATCAAGGTCCCTTTATCGCGCAGGGGTAAATAGTATTCGTGCGCTGGGAAGCCATAATCGAACCAAATACTCACGCCCGCCGTGCCAGATTGCGCTTGTCCCGCCAATAACATTGATGCCACACTGCGGATAAAACCCTGCGCCACAGGATGCGTTTCGCTGATATAGCCCTCGGGCAACGTATCGGCCTCGGGTATTTGTCTTAGCCACGTAGGGGCATTTTCATCGTGCCGTTGATCGTCTTGCATGTTGACGAGAGAAAATATCGCTTCCGTGCCAGCATGTTGGCTGACGCCGAGGCGGCTCCAGGTATCTTCCGCTTTCATTACTAGCTCTACTGGCATCGCATCCAAGACCTCATTCCCGAGCACAAGACCAGAAAAAGCTTCTGGCATGTGATCAAGCCAAACGACTTGTGGAAAATCTTTTAGTCGTTCTTCTTGCCGAGCTCTGAGCTCGCCGGACAATTCCACGATAAAATAGCGCCTTAGCGGAATACTTGAATGCTGGCATTCCGACAAGATGTCGAAGGCCAGTTTGCCTGAGCCAGCGCCGAACTCCATGATCTCGGGCGCTGTTTGTGCAAAAAGCTGATGCGCCACTTGGGCGAGGGTGGCACCGAATAAGCTGCTCATCTCCGGCGCCGTAGTGAAGTCACCATCCGCGCCAAGTTTGGTGGAGCCGCCGCTGTAATAGCCAAGGCGCGGCGCATATAGCGCCATTTCCATGTAGCGTGAGAATGGCATTATGCCGCCGGATTGAGCGATTTCAGCGCGTATCAGTTCTTGTAATTGCAGTGAAGCTTGTTGTGCATCGGCGGATGGCGCGGGCAACACAAGTTTTTGGTGGGGAGTAGGATTAAGTTTCTGCATTTCAGCATTGTATTAAAAAGCACGGCGATTCCCATCATTTAATGAAAACATTTTCAAAGTAGGAAGATCATGAGTCAGGATTCAGTTTCGCTTAAGCCTTAGTCTGCACCTGTTGTCTTGGTTACTGGGGCAGCCAAGCGAATTGGTCGTCAGATTGCCATCACATTAGCCCAGCGCGGTTGGGATGTTCTTGTACATTATGGACAATCGGCGCAGGACGCTGCGGATGTCGTTGTGGAGATTGAACAGTTGGGGCGGCGCGCTTTGGCCGTGCAGGCAGACTTGGGCGTTGAGGCGCAGGTCAAACAGATCGTGCCGCAAGCTCTGGCCTATTTTGGACGACTCGATTGTGTCGTGAATAATGC
>CAYXJI010000169.1:0-7952 GCA_964465175.1 uncultured Burkholderiaceae bacterium
ATGATATTTGCCCACGCGATTTGCTCGGATGATAATGGCGTAGTTGCATCATTGCCTAATCCTGCTGAGTCGGTTTCCACATTCGGCCAATCGGCAAAAATTTGCTCAGCAGTTGGGCTGCGTAGACGATTTTGGGTGCAGACGAAGAGCGCTCTTTTCATGTGATTTTCTGTAAATTTTTCTGTTTTCTATTTGGTGATGATGCAAGCAATTCATGCGAACTTATTTCCTTGCACGCAGCATTTTCAACTGATTGCTCAGCCAGCTATTGCTCTCAACTGCAGCATCGTTACCGCACTTCACTTGATAAGCTTTGCCGCTGGTGCTGCTACTGGACGCGGCAAGTTGGATGAAATCTTCGGTGGTATTGATCATGCTTCTCTTCTCGAAATGCGCTAACTTTTTTGTTAAATGGGCTTGCGCCTCGGTGCTGTTGTACCAACTACCATTGCGATTGAATTGACAATTTGCGCTGTGCAGACTTTTGAAAAGTGCTTCGATTTCTTTGCGCACTTGTGGCGGTGTTTGATCTGCTAAAGCGTGTAGAGGATTGCTCAATATTAGTGCGATGAAAATACTAATGGAGGCCTGTGGCAAAAAGCGTTTTTGTCGTGTGTCAATTTGTGAAATGCTGGTTAAAGTCATGGTAGCGCCCTGTTTTGTGTGACAATGAAACGAATATATTGAAAAATCTCAATCCAAGCATTTTATTTTTTAGCTGCACGCATTTTAACTAAAATGATGGCGATCTTCCTATTATCCCTGTTCACAAGTAAGGATGGAAACTATGATGCCGCAAGCCTTGTTTAACTTCCGCAATCGTTTAGTCAGGCTGGTTGCTAGTCTGGTTTTGATGAGCCTTGCCTTACCAGTCAGCGCCGCTGATCGCTATCTGATTGATCCCACACACACCTATTCTATTTTTGAATATTCTCATTGGGGACTGAGTCTGCAACAAGGTCGGTTTGAAAAAAATTCCGGTTTTATTGAATTGGATTTAGAGAAAAAAACGGGTAGCGTGCATCTTGATATTGATGCTACGTCCGTGAGTACGGGGAATAGTTTGTTCGATAGTGCTTTGCGCTCAGGTAAATTTTTTGATGTTGAGAATTATCCCAAAATCAGTTTTAAATCGACCAGTGTGGAGTTTGACGATAAGGATAATTTGGTGGCATTGGAAGGTGATTTGACGATCAAAAACGTGACTAAACGGGTCAAGTTTGCGCTAACACATTTCCGCTGTCGTTTTATGCCAGTGTATTTCAAGAGCGCTTGCGGTGCCAATGGCAATGCCAAGATACTGCGTAGTGACTTTGATGTGGGACGCTATACCCCTTTTGTCAGTGATGAAGTGACTTTGTATTTTAGTGTTGAGGCGATTAAGGAATCGCCTGCTGAACAATAGTGGCCGCTTGATTGTCAATGACTTGCCGTGCGCAAAACACTGTCTGCCTTGGCAGGATTCATTGGGATGATTTTGCTTAAATGCTAAGCGTTATCAATCTGACCTATCTTGCAATTAAACTCCTTGCATTGCAATAAACTACATTTATATAAGTGATAAGCGATTTCGTTTATCCTGCTTATTACCGTCATCTTAGTTTTAGATCGAAGGACTTTATAACTCTTTTCGTTGTTTTTCGTTTAAATATCTTTCAAATATTTTGTAAATATATTTAAATGTGCGCGCATGACTGGAATGTGTTTCTCTTTAATTTTCTATGGATGTGTCCATTGAAGCTAAAAGTAGGGGAAATCTTTCATGTCATGAGACAGCTTCAAGTGGAGGCTGAAACGACAGAACAATAAGGAGTTATCTTGAAAAAGCAAGTCAAAGTAAAAACCATCGTGGTGGCGCTGGCGCTCTCATTTGGTGCGCATTCCTCGGGATGGGCGCAAGATGCGGTTAAGGCAAACACGGATGAAAAATCTAATTTGCAGCGTGTAGTGGTGACCGGGTCTAATGTGAAGCGTATCGACGCGGAGACAGCGGCGCCTTTGCAAATTATTTCTAGAGTTGAAATCATGCAGAGTGGTGCGGTGACAGTGAAGGATATTTTGGAGCTGTCCACTTCGAATGATAAGAGTGCGATTTCTGATTTGAGTGGTGCTAATTCTTGGGCTAGTGGCGCTTCTGGCGTCTCATTACGCAATCTGGGTGTGAGCGCGACTTTGGTGTTGATTAATGGTCGTCGTTTGCCTAGCTTTGGTTTTGCCGACGGTTTGCAAAACACCTTTGTCAACGTCGATGCGATTCCAGCTTCGGCAGTCGAGCGGGTGGAAATTTTGCGCGATGGTGCTTCGGCGATTTATGGTTCGTCCGCGATTGCAGGTGTGGTGAACATTATCACGCGTAAGGACTTTACCGGCGTACAAGTCAGTGCCAGTAAACAGCAATCTCTGATTAATCGACAACTAAATAATCAAAGCTTTGCGAATGTCACTGCGGGCTGGGGTGATGTCAACAAAGACGGCTACAACTTGTTTGCTAGCCTAGACTTGTACAAACGCGGTTCTTACAAAGATGATTTTGTGAATCGTCGTTTGCCGGAATGGTATCTCAAACTCAATCCATCACGTGATACAGGCAAGATTGATTCACTTTCAACTGGCGCATTTCCGGGTAATTACACTGGCCGCTATCCAACGAATTATGCCGATCCTAAGTTGGCAGGCACGCGGATCAGTAAGTCTATGTCAGGCTGTGCTAGCGAAAATTTGATCGATGGATTGTGTCGTTATAACTATTGGAAGGATAGTGATGCGATGCCAGGTGCTGAACGCGCTGCATTTTATTCGATGGCGAATCTCAAGATCTCTGAAGATATGTCGGCTTGGGCAGAACTACAATTGGCTGATACTAAATCCACTTATAACACCTCCATTCCCCGCAGTAATGTGACGGGCGCTAGCTTGTCTTGGTATGACTCGATTAAAGGTGAACTGCAATATTTTGTCGATCCGAATTTACCAGTCGGACATCCGAATAATCCCTATTCATTTCCTATCGGTTTGAATTATCGTTTCGCCGATCATCCTGATATGTTCAAAAATATCGGTGGCTCACAACAGTATCGTGCAGTGGCGGGTTTGCTTGGTAAAACGGCAGGCTGGGAATGGGATGCTGCCATCGGTTATATGGGGGGGCGCGCCCATCAACGACAACAATTGTATCGCGATCGTTATGAGTACGAAAAAGCGATTACCAGTGGTGAATACAAATTCGGCCAGCAAAATCCCCGCGCTTTGCTCGATAAAATGTTCCCTGTGATGGGCTCGGATGGGAAGTCGAGTGAGTCGTGGTTGGACTTTAAAGCCAGTAAAGAGGTGATGAATCTGGCTGGTGGTCCTATGACTTTGGTGTTGGGTGCTGACCTTCGTCATGAGACCTTTTTGCATAAGAGTATGGACAATATCTTGCAGGCACGGATTGTTCAGTTTAGTGGCGTGTCGATTGATGGCTCGCGCAATGTGAGTGCGGCTTTTGCAGAGTTGAATGCGCCCATTACTAAAAAATTGGAATTGGATTTTGCATTGCGGGCAGATAAATCAGGTCCTACGGATTTAGAAGTGATCCCGAAAGCCAATGCGAGTTATTTAGTGTCGGATCGCTTAAAAATTCGCGGTACGATGTCACGCGGCTATCGTGCGCCTAGCTTGCCGGAGACTGGCAATGGTGGTGCTTCGTGGTTTACCAGTGGCGACGATCCTAAACGCTGTGATATGGCGAGTAAAATTTATGATGCCTTGATGTTAGGTGATGCAACGGATCGCTCCAATGCACTAACTGCCTATTATTCTGGGTGTCAATCCGGCTTTCCTTCGACCGTAACACCCAATCCAAAATTGGAACCAGAACGTTCACGTATTTACAGTCTAGGCTTTGTATTGCAGCCAACGAAAGATACGGCGCTGACTTTGGATTATTGGAATGTCTCGCGTTTCAATGAGATCGCCGTGCGTGGTTCCGATTATATTTTGGCACATGAAGATACGACTACTGGTCTGGTTGTGCGTGGTGCATTGTCGCCGCAAGATATCGAATTTGGCCAACGCGCTAGCCAGCTCGCTGGTGTGCCTTTGGGATTTAAAGTCGGACCGGTACAAGGCGTGCGTGATCAATATTCCAACGTCACTAAAACCAAGATGTCAGGTGTTGATCTAGGTATTCGTAGTCTATGGAATCTGGGTGAATATGGTCGCCTCACGACCAACTTAGAATCCACGATACAAATTGATACGCTGTGGTTTGATACGGACAAGCAGCGCTTTAGCGAAAATTATGTGGGATATCGCTACTATCCAAGAGTGGTGAGTAATGTCAGCGCCAATTGGTCCAAAGCAGTGTGGAGTGCCGGTGCGCGTGGCTACTTTCAAAGCGAGCGCAAGTTAGCCTGGGGCGCTGACGATACTGGAAACACCATCGCAGCCTGTGCAGAACGTAAAGTGAGTGCCGAGGGATGTAAGATAGGCGCGGACTTTACTGTGGATATTTATGGTTCTTACTCTGGCTTTAAAGACTTGCGGATAGGCTTTAATTTGTTCAATTTAATGAATCGCAAAACGCAGGTTGAGAATCGTGCAGGCGGTCCACTGCCTTTGCGCGGGACTTCCTTAAAGTTGTGGGGCGAGTATAAGTTTTAGTCGCGTTCCGTTTAGCTTCGAAAAGACACGAAAAGCCTAGCCGCAGAGGCGCAGAGGAGTGCAGAGAATAGCAGTAATATTTTTGATTTTCTCTGCGCACCTCTGCGCCTCGGCGCCTCGGCGTTAAGAGGTTTTAATTCATCGACGGCATTGCCAATTTAGGTGATGTCACCAAGCTGCAACTTCATCTCTCGCAGTGCCAATTTGATCAAGCTGCAATAAGGATCGGTGTTTGCAATTTCTTCTGCACGGAGTTCGCACGAAGTGACAGCTATCCGCAAGCATGCATTGGAGATGAGTTGCGCATTCATGGTCTTTAAGATTTCTTTAAGTGCCGCATCTGCATGCTCGGCACGATGTGAAGGATTGAATACAGCCACGGGCTTGTTAGTAAATGGCGTGTATCCGACTAGCCAATCCAAGGCATTTTTAATCGTGCCTGTGACGCCATGGGCATATTCAGGGCTGACAATTAGGAGGACATCAGCTTGATCAAGCTCATGCCATAAGCGAAGCACAGCTTCAGGTAAATCTTGAGTGATATCCGGATTGAATAGCGGCAAATCCCCCAGGCTCTCGAACAGCACAAAATCATGCTCAGGCCCAGCCAAGATCGCACTCGCTTGGAGTAAGCTTCGGCTTCTTGAGTGCAGGCGCAAACTACCACAGAGTCCAAGTATTTTTATCATGCTGTAATTTTTCAATTGTTATTTGTGCTGCTGCCAAATCAAATACAGACCGCTCAACATAATCACCAAGGCACCCAGCATCACGCTAGCGGTCGGATAGATTTGCCATAAGACGATATCAAAACCGAGACCCCAGACCAAAGCGGTATATTCAAAGGGGGCGATGATGGACGGTGGGGCGAGGCGGAATGCTTCGGTGATGAACACTTGACCCAGAGCACCCGTAATGCCGATGCCCAATAATAGCGGCCAATGGGCTAATTGCAGTGGCCGCCAGTCCAGCATGGCGAGACTGCCAGCACCGAGCATGATCATCGTCATCAGCCAAAACACCATATTGCTGGCGTGATCGGATTTCGCCAAAATTCTTACCGTGATGGCGGAAACCGCATAGCACACCGAAGCAAGCAAAACCATTAAAGCACCGGTGCTGAGCATTTGATCGCCCGATGGTTTGAGCATATATATGACCGCCGCCAAGCCAATGAAAATGGCGATCCATTGCTTGTGATTGACCTTATCTCTCAGCCACCAGACTGACAACAGCGTGATCAATAGAGGCGCGACAAAAAAGATGCTGTAGGCATTGGCCAATGATAAGCTTTCCATGCCTTTGATAAACGCCGCGAGCATGGTAATGCCGAGCACCGCGCGGAAAATATGCAGCGACCAACGCGCATCGAATAGGTGTTTTAGCTTATTTGTGGACGCTAACCACAGCACAATAAACGGCAGCGCACATCCGGCGCGTAGGCTAGTGATCTGCATAGGGCCATAAAACTGCGTGAGTTGTTTCATCGAGGCATCCATCGCCGAGAACGATAGCACTGCCAGCAGCATGGCGAAGATGCCTTTTAAGGGGTTGTCATTGACATGCATAAATAGTTAAACCCAAATTTTCCATTAAGCGCACCTGCAGTGCTATTTGGTTGCTGACGGCGCATTTTTGAGACAGTTTTGCTGCTCTTCGTTGTCAATAGCTCGCTATTGACGCCTCATTCGCAACAAAACTGTCTCAAAAAGTGCATGCCTCATCATCACAAATCCTCATGGGAAATCTGAGTTAATACCGACGAAGGAAAATCGGTCATGGCACCGATTAGCTTTGACCATGCGCACAGTCTTACAAACGACGTGAGGATCTCAGTGATAATGGCGCAAAGACTGCTTGTATCGTATCCTCTGCAGAATTTTATCGACACTTCCTGCAATGCTACCGCCTTCGCACACAAAGTCCCAAGCTAGCGTGGCGTGTTGTTGGTTGATGCCTTTGTTGCTAATTGCATCCCATACATTGCGGCGCGAGGCTGACCAGCTGCCATCGGCACGCCCAAAAGCAAATAGGCGTTTTTCATAGCTGTCGCAACGTAGGCCTTCGTAGCTCACATTTTTTGCGCCAGATTGGCTGACTGACACGATGGTATAGCGTAGGCTGCCATCCGCAACGATCGCGAGCGATTGACTATCGATGTAAAAGCTTTGGTTGTCGTTGCTGTAAAAACGCAGCAGATTATCGGTCGCGGGTGCAGCTGGCAATTGCACTGGGCTATCAAGCCAGGTTTTGCTGGGCTTTTCGCCCTCCTCTTGCGCGTTAGCCGCGAAGATAAAGCACAAGCTCAGACCGCAGGCACGCAGGGCGAGTTTTGCTAAGCGTGGGGTGAAACGTCGCGGTGTGAGCTGGTGCATGATCAGTTTTCCTTATCGGGCGTTGTGGTGTTTGGGCTAGGCTGTAAAGTCGTGCTTGCACTACTATCCGTTGCTACCTCAGCACTGGTCTGTACGATGTCCGGCTTTTCTTCGTGCGAACGGCGTGGGCCACGTTGATGATAGGGCTTACGCTGAGTTTCAGGGCGATTAATAAAACGCGACAATTCTTGCAAAGCCATTTGATACACGCCGCGCTTAAATTCAATCACCGTGTCGAGCGGCACCCAATAGTCGTGCCAACGCCAAGCGTCAAATTCAGGGTGGGTACTGGCGCGCAGATTCACATCGCAATCGCGCCCGACCATACGTAACAAAAACCAAATTTGTTTTTGCCCACGATAATGTCCACGGATTTCACGCTTGATAAAATGATCCGGCACTTCATAGCGCAACCAGTCGCGCGTGCGACCGATGATTTTGACGTGCTCAGGGAGCAGGCCGGTCTCCTCTTCGAGTTCGCGGAACATAGCTTGTTCCGGCGATTCGCCGTATTTAATGCCGCCTTGTGGAAACTGCCATGAATGCTCGCGCACCCGCTTACCCCACCAGACTTCATTATTGGCGTTCAGCATAATAATGCCTACGTTAGGCCTAAAGCCTTCACGATCCAACATGGTTAACCCCAATTATTCTTGGGAATTGCTTCACATTCGCTTAGGTCGGGTGCGGTGGTTCGCTCGAAGTGTGTACAAAAGCAAACCACGCAAAAAAAGCTCGCACAGATTATCACCGGCGAGTTCTCATGTATTCCTAAGCGAATTGTTAAGTATTCCCAAACGTGGTCAGGGCTCAAACTTTATTTTGACAGGCGAGGTCTTTCACCTTGATTCGCAGAAGTTTTGTGGAAAACGCTAACAAAAATCCGAAATCGTACGGAAAAAGTGCAATTAAGGTGAAAGACCTCGCCTGTCA
>CAYXJI010000170.1:0-7896 GCA_964465175.1 uncultured Burkholderiaceae bacterium
TAGAGCCTACCGTTTGCAAGGTAACTACACGGCCTTCCTTAACCGCTGGACGCTCTGCACCAAACAATAAATGCTGAACAGCAGTACGGAAATTCGCAGCACCTTCCATCGGCAAATAAGGACGCGCACCAGCCGCTTCGACCACTTTCAACTCAGCCGCACGGACTGAAGGCAACATAGGAATCTTGCCGTTATCGTCAAAATAAATCCCAATCGACAGATTAATCTTGTTTGGGCGGGTATCTTTACCGAACGCTTCATTCAAGGAGAGGATAGGATCGCCTGCGTAGGCTTCGACGTGCTGAAACATGTTAAAACTCCAATTTGAGAAAGGTGAGAAAAATCATAAACAAACAAAACAAGCAAAAACAATAAGGAAGCACTAATGATTGACCTGAAAGTGCTGAGGGAAAATGATGTTTCCCAAGAAGTCTGCGCCCATTTTATGGGCCAAAACAGCAAAAAAGACGAATAAAGCCAGATTTCGCGAAGCCCGTATTTTGACACAATATCCGTGTTTTAATCGCTCGGCACCGAGCATTTTTCGATTAATCACGCGAAGCACTAACACCGCTAGTCGTTAAACCGAAACAAATCCGATATTTGCCTTGCTTGATCAAACTGCGCTATTTACACTCGACATGGTACGAGGATTTACACATAACAAACGCATACGTCTTAGTATGAGGCTCACCGCACAAAGGTACAGTTATCGGCTCCCTACCTAACAAACGCCAAGTAGCGGCGATCCTAGATGCAGCGAATTGGATTACATTACCAAGGAAACCCCATGAAAAAAATTACGCCCTGCTTGTGGTTCAACTTCGAAGCCGAAGAAGCCGTGAATTTTTACTTAGGCATTTTTGAGAACGGCCAGATTTTAGATGTTTCTCGTTATGGCGATGCCGTGCCAGAGCTCAACGGCAAAGTACTGACTATGCGTTTTGAAATAGAAGGTCAAGAATTCTTAGCCTTAAATGCAGGTCCGCAATTTCCCTTCACCGAAGCAATTTCACTTTTTGTCGATTGCGAAAAGCAAGAAGAAGTCGATCATTACTGGGACAAATTATCAGAAGGCGGCAGCCCAGGACAATGCGCTTGGCTTAAAGATAAATTTGGGCTGTCTTGGCAAATCGTTCCACGCAGCCTGGTCACTATGCTACAAGACGACGATGCCGAACGCTCAACTCGCGTCATGCAAGCCATGATGGCGATGAGCAAAATCGAGGTGGCGGTATTGGAAGCGGCGTATAGAGGTGAGTAGCGGACTATAAATAACTAAAATTTAATTTAATCTTTAAGAGTATCAATGCACCTCCGGCAATTGCCGGAGGTGAGTGGATCAAATAAAGCATCCCAAAATAAAGCATTCCAATTACCAATAATTACTGAGGCTTTTTGAACAGACGTTTCATCCAATGTTCAAAGTCATCCACATAAGTAAATACCGCAGGCACCACCAGTAGGCTCAGCAAGGTCGAGGTAATCAAACCACCGATCACGGCAATCGCCATCGGCGAACGAAAACTAGGATCAGCGCCCCAGCCCAATGCCAGCGGCATCATGCCAGCGCCCATCGCAATCGTCGTCATGATAATCGGACGACTACGTTTATGACAGGCATCAACCAAGGCCGCGAATCTATCCATGCCTGCACTGCGTGCAATGATGGCGTAATCGACTAGCAAAATGGAATTCTTGGTCACGATACCCATCAGCATAATCAGACCTATCATGGATGGCATAGACAAGGCGCGGCCTGTGATTAATAAGGCGACGAAAGCACCGCCTATACTCAAAGGTAAAGCAGCGAGAATGGTTGCAGGTTGCAAAAAATCTTTAAACAGCAACACCAACACGCCATAAATACACAAGACACCAATCAACATCGCAATACCAAAGCTAGCGAACAAGGCCTGCATTTCTTGCGCATCACCCAACTCTGCAATACTGACGGAAGGCGGCAAATTTTTCATGGTCGGCAAAGCACGGGCTTCTTCATTGACTTCACCTAATTGTCGGCCACCGAGCTCGACGTCGAGAGTCACATTGCGACTACGATTGAGTCTATCAATTTGCGCGGGGCCGGATTCCATGCTGACCGTCGCGAAGCTACCTATCATCACGGGGCCATTTTTACCAGGTACGGTGAGGCGCTCTATCGACGCCAAATCAGCACGTACATCGTCGGGCAATTTGACTCGTATCGGCACTTGGCGCTGCGCTAAATTCATTTTCGACAGTGCCATGTCGTAATCGCCTGCTGTTGCGACGCGCACCGTTTCTCCTATGCTCTCTGCAGTAACGCCCAGATCTGCGGCTTTGGCGGAATCGGGTCGAACGATAATTTCTGGACGCACTAATGAGGCGCTAGAACTGACATTACCTATACCTTTTAAGCTGCGCAATTCACGTTCAACTTTACGCGCCGTTTCTAGCAAGGTGACTGGGTCTTCGCTCTTTAAGACGAGTTGTAATTTCACACCCGTGTCTAAAGGGCCGACAGAGAATTTAGCGCCAGCAATATCGCTCATCTTGCTACGGATTAAATTATCTAAATCCGACATGGATTCCTTGCGATCATTGCGATGCACCGCAATCACCGTCAATACGGCACGGCGGGCTTCAGCGGCGGCACCCGGCGCAAAGGCGTCACCACTAGAACCACCACCGATGGAACTAAATACGCCCTTGATGCCTTTCACAGTCATAATCGCTATTCTGGCGCGTTCCGCGATATCACTGGTCTCCGATAAAGTGCTGCCCGGTGGCAGCTCAATATTGACCTGTGTCTGCGCTCTATCCGAAGGAGGTACAAAACCGGTTGGCAATAAACCGACTAAGGCTATCGATGCCACAAAAAATACAGCGGCAGAAACAACCGTCACCAAGCGATGACGCAAACACCATTGCATGGTCGCCATATATCGCTGCATCATCCAGCTATCTGGTCGCTCATGAATATGGCCTGCCGCATCTTTCTTGGGCGCCTTTAAAATATAAGCAGCCATCATGGGCGTGAGTAAGCGCGCCACCACCAGCGACGCTAAAATCGCAATCACCGCCGTCCAGCCAAACTGTTTAAAGAACAAGCCCGGCACACCGCCCATAAATGCCGTAGGCAAAAATACGGCGACCAAAGCGAAGGTCGTTGCGATGACCGCCATGCCAATTTCATCTGCGGCTTCGGTCGCCGCCTCCATCGGCGTTTTACCCATTTGTAAATGGCGCGCAATATTTTCGATCTCGACAATCGCATCATCGACTAAGACTCCAACCACTAAAGCTAAGGACAACAAGGTCACGGTATTGAGCGTATAGCCGAAATATTTAAGGCCTAAGAAAGTCGGAATCACAGAAAGTGGTAAAGCAGCAGCAGCCACTAAAGTAGAACGCCAATCGCGCAAAAACCACCACACGACTAACACGGCTAGCAGTGAGCCTTCATACAGCAACTCCATCGAGCCTTTGAAATTTTCTTCTACCGGTTGTGCATTATCGATCGCATGTTGGAATACATATTTAGGATGGGCTTTTTTCAATTCTTCAATCGCAGCGCGCGTTCCCGTGGCGACATCAACCTCAGATGCGCCCTTGGTACGGAATATCTCAAATCCCACTACCGATTTGCCATTAAAAGTAGCACGCGAACGCGGTTCACTCACGGTGTCGCTAACACGAGCAACTTGATCTAAACGGATATGCCGACCATCTGGCAGCGGGATATCAAGGCTGGCCAATTCTTCTGCCGTTTTTACCGTCGCGCTGGTACGAACGGCTTGCTCAGCACCACTGACATCACCACGACCTCCTGGCGCTTCTTTTTGTACGATTTTTAAACGGCGCGAGACATCAACCGCTGCGACATTCAAGGCCGCCATTTTATTCGCGTCTAATTCAACCCGGATTTCGCGATTCACACCGCCCATGCGCTTCACTGCGCCGACACCGGGCACACTACGCAAACGCTTGGAGACCGTGTTATCGACGAACCAACTTAGGTCTTGCGCGTCGGGCGTGCTGTTTTCGCCAGCGACCAGTGGCGCATCTTTGGCGGGTGGTGCAGCCTCTATGGTATAGGTCAAAATCACGCGACCCGCCGTCGACATTTTTGTGACAGTAGGATCACGCATCTCGCTAGGTAAATCAGCGCGCACGGTGGCTACTGCATCCCGTACTTCATTCACGGCATCGGATAATACTTTCTCCAAAATAAATTCCACCGTGACGCTGACATTGCCATCAAGAACATTGGTGTACACATTTTTGACACCTTGCAAACTGGCGACCGCATCTTCGATTTTGCGTGCGACTTCGGTCTCTAATTGCGCTGGCGCAGCGCCTGGCAAACTGGCGTTGACGGTCACCAAAGGCAATTCGATATCAGGAAAATCCTGCACGATGGTACTGCGAAACGACAAAATCCCTGCAAGACTCAGCAGGGCAAACAACATAATGGCAGGAATTGGATTTTTGATAGAGAGCGTAGAAAAATTCATCGCGCACCTCTATTTCTTTGTAGCGGCAGCATTTGCTGCAACCGGAGCAGCAGCTGAAGGAGCGACCAATTTGACCAGATCGCCATCATTCAAAAAACCGACACCACTGGCAGCGATTTGCGTCCCGGCATGAATACCGCTCAAGACTTCAATCTGCTCGCCGCCATTCACTTGCATGCGACGTCCCGTTTGAATTTTCACCTGCGTCACACGTTGATCGGGATTGAGTTTAAACACATAACTAAAGCCATCCCGCACCACCACCGCCTGCTGTGGAATCGTAATCGCCTGAGAATTTCCTAACAAAAATTCTCCGCGCGCAAACATGCCGGGTTTAAACGCAGCGGCCGTTTTATCTTTAGGCAAAATCAAATCCACGTACACCAAGCCGACACGATTCGTCGTATCCACCGTCGGTGCCACCATGCGTACCTTGCCCTGCGTTTGCTCACCATTGGGCGCCATCACCGTCGCGCTCATGCCCGCAACTAACTTACTCAAATCAGCCGACGTGACTTCAGCACGCCACTCCAAGCGAGCTTGACGTATCATGCGAAACATCTCAGCCCCATTGCCTAGCACGGCACCTACTGCTGCCATGCGTGCCGAAATCACACCCGCATCTGGCGCTACGACTTGGGTATATTTCAAACGCAATTGCTGCACATCGAGGCTGGCTTTCGCGGCTGCCACTCTAGCCTTGGCCGTTTGCTCTACCGTCAAATACTGTCCTATTTGTTGCTTACTAATCGCACCGCTCGCTTGCAAACCACGCGCTCTATCGGCATTGGCGGTCGCATCCAGTGCGGTCGCCTCGGCCTCAGCCAAGGCGGCTTTAGCTTGCGCCACATCGGCACGCACCGCTTCGCTATCGAAGCTCGCTAATACTTGACCACGTTTCACCACGTCTCCGACATTCACCATCAATTCGGTGATACGCAAGCCGCTAGATTGCGAACCTATAGTCGCTTCTTGCCACGCTGCGACGCTACCATTGGCGACTAGCTTAGTCGCCATTTGGCCACTTCCGACTTGGGTCGCTGTCACGGTTAATGAGGGCTTGGCACTAGCACTCGCACTAGTAGCAGCACTCGCTGCAGGTTTTGAATTTTGCGCATGCGCAGAGGAAAAAACCGCGCAGTAAATACACAATGCCAGTTTTAAGGGGATATACGTTTGCTTCATCTTTGTATTTCCTTCAGTAGTTAACAATTTTTTCAGCGCATCGTAACATAGAAGTTAACCATTTAATTTTGCATCTTGCGCTCATAAAATGCGCTCACGAAATGCAGCGCGCAATAAGCTCACAGCAACGATCATGACCACGCCGAGTACGATCCAGCGCACATAGTCTAGGGGCAGCGATTTCACCACATAGGCGGCGACCAATACCGCAGGCACGCCGCCAATGGCAATCCCTAAGGCGGCCGAAGGCAGGTATTTACCGTTTTGAAAAAATCCTATGCTACTGATAGGCATTAAGAAAGCGCATGATCCCATCATAATCGGGAACGCCGCCAAAGGGCTCATCCCCAGCAAGCTCACCAAAATCATGCAGGGTGCATACAGTCCTATCCCTAAAGGCATTAAGATCCCGAGTAACAAATTCCCGGCCACTCCCACCCACCATTTCCATCCCGTCAAAGACAAGGCATCTGACCCTGCTGGCAAAATACCACGCATGGACAGAAACATGATCACGGCGGCAACCAATAAAGCGCAACCCATCCCTATTCGTATCTGAAAGCGCGGCAAATGCCCTACTAGCCGAGTACCGATAGCGGCCCCAGCACCGGCCGCAATGATCATAGGCAATAAGGTAGCAGGCGCGACGGCCACGATTTGAATAAAGATCAGCGCTTGCGTGATCGTCCCTAAGGTATGCCCCACATTCAAAGTTCCCGGAATCAGCTCGTCGGGCACGACTTTAAATAGCCGAAAAAACGCAGTACTTGGTGCAAAAGAGCCTATGCCCAAAGTATCAAAAAAATCGGTGATGACCCCAATGGCAATTTCAATTGGGCGCGGCCAATGCCAAGCTTCTCCATCGCGCCGCATGCGTCGTAATTTACTAGCCCAAAGCAGCACAAACATCAAAGCCAAGGCAGCAAAAACAACGAGCAGGCCTTGGCTTAAATCTGTAATTCGCAACTCGCAAGCAGTAAGCGTTAGCGGCAAAACGCCGGCGGAAAGGAAACGGGCAAGCTTCATCATGACTCCGATCTTTTTAATATATTTAAAAAATATGTAAAAGTATCCCTTGCTGCAGCGACTCCGAGCAAGCCCTATTTCTGTATTTTCTTAAAACCGCAACACTCAGCCTGATTTGCCAAAGCGAACCCGAGCAAGCTAGGAAAACCCGAGTAAAATTAAACTCAGATTTCCATGCGGCGCATCTTTGACGCTAATTAAGTTTTGAAGACGCATTTTCTGCCTGTACGCATCACGAAAATCGAACTGAAATCAAGCGCTCGTTTCCAGTCTTTTTGCAGAAGATTAATGTGAATTCTCAGACCACTCACCCTTTCGCCCTTCCCGCCGATCATCGCCGGGCAAATATCCTTTTGCTCAGTTTGGTGCTATTTACCTTAGTCGCGCTGTATGCCAATGCAAATTGGATGACGCGCAGTTTTAAAATCGATATGCTAAACACGGCAGCAATTACAGCCATAGACGACCGACCTGAAGGCGGAAAAAGCATCGCGAGCGTACTCAAAGATCAACGAGGTGTACAGTTAGAATGTGAAGTACAAACAGGCTACCAATGGCCTTTTTGTGAATTAGAAATTCGCCTGAGCGACAATACACGTGGTCTCGATTTAAGACAATTTGACTCATTACGGATCAAGCTGCGTAGCAGTGGTCCAGATGCGACTCATCCGGTGCGTCTATTTCTACGTAATTTTAACCCGGCTTATTCTAAATCCCGACTAGGCGCCACATTAAAGCCTCATGAAATTGTCTATGATCCCAATCAAAATTCAGCCACGGTCGAGTTCAAACTTAGTCAATTTATGGTGGCTTCTTGGTGGGTGCAAGAACATCCAACGACGATAGATCATATCGGCCCTGAGCTAGACAATGTGTTGGCAATCAGTGTGACTACAGGTGGCAATGTAAGGCCCGGCAAGCATCGCATTAGCTTGGAATCAGTAGAATTTATCGGCGTATGGATTGCGCCAGAAAATTTCCGCTTAGGGATAATTTTTATTTGGATCGCTGCAGTGCTGGCCTACCTCATGTGGGCTTGGTATCAATCACGCAGAGAGCTATTGGAATCAGATCGCCTCAAACAAGAATTAAAGCAAGCCAACGACGTATTGGAGTCGAGGGTTGAAGAACGAACTCGTGCTTTAGCCTCAAGCAATTCACGTCTCATAGACACCTTACAAAATTT
>CAYXJI010000171.1:0-7884 GCA_964465175.1 uncultured Burkholderiaceae bacterium
ATTTGTACTGTCTTCGGCTCCGTGCCTAGTCAGCGCAATTTTGCGTAAGTCCTAATTAGTATAAAGCTTAGCGGAGAAATCGAGTTGGATAAAGTGCGCTGCGACCGGATCGCCAGTTTTTGGCGCGAAGACGGAAGAATTTGGCGTGATTGGCAGCACCATAATACACCTGTGGGTGCTGCGCTGCAGGTGAGGGGCGCTAGTTTAGTGCTTGCAGCGAGGTGCACAAGCTGGTTGCACTAAACTAGTTAATAGGCCCTAGGCCCTAGGCTATAGCCTATAGGCTAAGCAAGAGCTTTGCTTAGCACAACTTTAGTTCGTCACTGCGGTGTTATACCAATAGCGATCCGATGCGGATTTCGTGCTGGCATAGGTGCGGGTGTAGGCGCCATTGCCTGGCCATGGATCGTTGATATACAGATAGTTGCCGCTATACCCTTTGACGACGACAAAATGCCCGCCGCCATTGGTCCATTGCCACAGGATGACGTAAGGACGATTGGCATTGATCCGTGAGGTTGAGTTGGACTGCGATAAGACGCCGACCACAGAGGAGTTGACGCCCCAGCCATTCAAGATATACGAAATGGAGTTGGTGCTATTGGGCTGATTGGCAGCACTATTCCAGTTGAACGTGCTATTGCCGCAAGCGTAATTGATGCCCTTGGCATAATTCACTTCTGCGCATTGGGTCGGTGTCTTGCCAAAAAAATTTAACACCATTTGGCTGGCACCAGCCCAGCACCATTGACTATGTTCCTGTACTTTTAATGGAACGCTTAGATTTTTTGTTTGCGCTGATGCGAGTTGACTAAAGCCGAGTAAGCTGGCAATCACGAGTGCGTGTTTGAGTCTCTGTTGGGTAATTTTTTTCATTGCGATGTCTCCTAAACTGGGTAATTTATTGTCGTTTTGCAGTTGTTGTGCTTGCGTAGATCACGCTGGATTATTTGCCAAAGGCGGCTAAGTGGCTGCGCACTGCGTTTTGTAAGCTGGGCAATACATCGCTCCCGGTTTCGGCTAACCCATCGGGGCTGGCCACTCCCATCCGCAAAGATTTTCTGGCGGCAATCAATGGCGCATAGCGTGCTCTGCCCTCCATATCTTTTACTTCCATAAAATCGGCAGTAGCTTGATAAATGCGAACAAAGCGAAAGGCATTCTTGCCCGCATGTTGTTCACTAACTGCGTGGACATCTTGCGCGAGTTTTGCTGCGCCCGCGCCATTTACCTGCCATTTTCCAAGCACTTTTTCTAGCTCTAATAAGGCAACTGGATGACCATCTGCGAGTACCACAAAATTCCACACACCGGTTCCCATCAACATTTGATCAAGAGGGCGACCGCCTGCTAATAGCGTTTGTGGATGGGCGCTGAATATCTCGAATCCTAGCCCGAGCTTAGCGTTTTTTAATTCCGACAAATCATTGACGTCAAATGGAAAAGCATCAGGCAAACTATCGCTCTTTAAGTCCTTCGTCAAATCATGGATGAGGGTCCTTAGGCCGGACTCTGCCGCACTGCGCAAACCGGGCGGCTCTCTGGTCGCGCTTGCTTGGGCGACTGCTTTGGCATCATAAGCTTGGCGCATATTCGTTTGTGCTGATGCTGTGTTGCTCGCGCTGTAGGCCGTCGTAATCGCGAGTCCTAATAGCACCGTGTTGACTATGTGTTTCATAATTTCCTTCCTTAGTGAATGGCGAGAGATTCTGCCTCTCCTTGGTTCTATCTACGGTCTTGAAATAGGAGGTCAGAACAGGATTGCAGTTCAAAACCTGAGGTTCGCGTAGCTTGCGTTTAGCTAAGCTTGCTCCTGATGTTTGCTTGAACGGCAAGTGTATTAGATGTGATTTCGGGCTGCGCAGTGAGGCTATTACAGGAAAAAGAACTGTGACGTTTTAGTTGAAGTGTGAACGGAAAATAGGCTGGCCCCGTGCTTTCGGCGCTGCGCTAAGGAGATGCTTTGTAACTAGCGAAGAAAGTTTGCGTAACACCAAATTAAAGTCGTTATCTATCACTATTTCGTGAAGCTATTTTGACTGTAAGGATGCGGGTTGCGCGCAACAAAGGGTGGGAAGTCGTGTTTTGTGGGGGCGTCGTTGACTCTGTAAGCGGATGGGAACGCAGCAAATTGCTTGCTCACGTTCCCCGTGACTCATTTATATTGCGGTCCGGTCAACAAGAATCCACCACCTTGATAAATGGTGGTGATGTCGTCTTTGTCGGGATAATCGGCGCTGTCAGGAAACTTATGGGCGAATGGACTTGAGCTATCTTTGGCTTGATAGCCGAGATGGCTAGCGAGGCGGTTATCCCACCAACTGGCGGCATTGTTAGACGCACCAAAAGCAATCGTGTGTCCTACCCTTGGCGAGAACAAGCAGCAGCGCAGCATTTCGACTAAATCGTCATAGCTAAAATACGTCACCATCATGCGCTTATTGATCGGCTCAGGAAACGACGAACCTATGCGCAGACAAACGGTTTCTATGCCGAAGCGGTCATAGTAATAGCGTGACAAATCCTCACCGAAACATTTACTAATGCCATACATACCGTCTGGGCGGCGCGGGGCATTGGCGTCGATGTAGTCGGTGGTTTTGTAAAAGCCGACGGTATGGTTGGAGCTAGCAAACACCACCCGTTTTACACCGGCTCGGTGTACTGCTTCGTAGATGTTGTAGGTGCCTTGAATATTGGCAGCCATGATGGCTTCGAAATTATTTTCTGTCGAAATGCCACCAAAATGCAAAACCGCATCGACCCCTTCCATAAGGCGGTGGACGGCGGCTTTGTCGGATAGATCGCATGGCACGACTTCTTCGCCTTCTTTGGCTGGACTCATGTCGCAGATGTCGCTCAGGCGCACGATATTCGCCCAGGGCTTGATACGCTCACGCAAAATTCGGCCTAAGCCGCCTGCCGCACCTGTGAGTAGGATGCGATTGAATGCTTTGTTTTGTGCGGCATTTTGTGTCGCGTTCGTTGCTTTGCTCTTCTTAATCATGATGTTTCTCTTGTTTGTTGCTGTTGAACTTGTTGCTGCGAATGTTGGCTTATTCGTGTCATGCGTTGGACATCAGGTAATCGGCGCGGGGTTAAATAACACCAGTGCATTATGTAGCTTCCAATATTCAGCCCAAGTTTTTTTTCCGCTCGCGACCTCGAGTAAAAAGTGAAATAGCTCCCAGCCTACTTCTTCTATGCTTGCTTCGCCACTGGCGATACGCCCCGCATTAATATCCATTAAATCATGCCAGCGCCGTGCCAGATCATTGCGCGTCGCGACTTTGATCACAGGCACGGCCGCTAAACCATAAGGAGTCCCGCGACCTGTCGTGAAGACATGCAGATTCATACCTGCCGCCAATTGTAAAGTGCCGCAGATAAAATCGCTGGCTGGTGTGGCGGCGTAGATTAAACCACGTTGGCTTAATTTTTCACCGGGTGAGAGTACGCCGGTAATGGCGCTGCTGCCGGATTTGACGATGGAGCCCATGGCTTTTTCTACGATGTTCGATAAGCCCCCTTTTTTATTGCCCGGCGTGGTGTTGGCGCTGCGGTCTACGCCACCCCGTTTTAAGTAATTGTCGTACCAAGTCATTTCACGGATCATGGCTTCGGCAATCGCCGGCGTGGCAGCGCGTGAGGTTAATTGATCGATGCCGTCGCGCACTTCGGTGACTTCGGAAAACATCACGGTAGCGCCAGCACGGACTAATAAATCCGTGGCAAAGCCTACCGCTGGATTGGCGGTGACACCAGAGAAGGCGTCGCTACCGCCGCATTGCATACCGACCACGAGTTCAGATGCCGGACAGGTCTCGCGTTGACGTTGATTGAGACGCGTCAAATGCTTTTCTGCAGTGCGTAAAATCGAGCTTACCATGCTTTGAAATCCGACATGGCCGGCATCTTGTAGGCAGACCACATCAGGCGCTTGTTGACTCTGAATCGGTATTGTCGCTGTGGGAAATAGACGTGTCGGTTGTAGTTTTTCGCAACCCAAACTGACGACCATGGTTTGACCGCCAAAGTTAGGATTTAAACTGATATTACGCACAGTGCGGATAGGAATCATGGCATCTGGCGCATCGATAGCGACGCCGCAGCCATAACTATGTTCGAGTCCCACCACGTCGTCGACATTCGGAAATTGGGGTAGTAATTCTGCTTTGATACGTTGTACTGCGTACGCTACGACGCCCGCGACACATTGCACGGTGGTCGTGATCGCCAAAATATTACGCGTGCCAACGCTGCCGTCAGGATTGCGAAAACCTTGAAAGGTATAGCCTTCTAATGCCGGTAAATCAGACGCATTGCGAGTGGCGATAGGAAGCTTGTCGAGTTCGCGGGCAGGAGGTAATTGCACCAGCGCTTCTTGTATCCAAGCGCCCGCAGGGATGTCTTGTTGCGCATAGCCGATGGTGACGTTGTAGCGAGTAATCGCAGCGCCTTGCTTGATCTCTTGGAGTGCCAGCTTGTGCCCTTGTGGCACCGCTTCGACCAGCGTCAAACCATCTGCGAATTGACTGCCCGCTGGCAAACCACCATCATTGACGACGATGGCGACGTTGTCATGCGTATGCATGCGTATATATAGAGCGCTCGTGGTGCTTGCTGTTGCAATCGTCTCGCTTGTAACCGTTGCGCTTGTAATCGTGTCGCTTGCCATGTTGCTCCTCTCGTTCTGCTTTTTTGTGTGTCTCGCTTTTTTTGCCTTTACTTCACCAGTGAAAGATGAGCGCTGGGCGACATCGATTTTTAGCTTGCTTTTGGCTATCAATATGTGGCGAGTATGCCACCAAAAGAAATATTTGGCTAGTCCACATTGCATAATTGGTCTAACCACATTAGAATGGCCTTACCAAATGCGGCAAATACGCGACACGAGACCTAGGCATAGAAATTGTCGAACCCTTTTCGTGACGGCATCGGGTACACGAGGCAGTTTAATCAAGACATTTTGTCCTGAAGTTCGGGGCTTCAACTAAAAAAATGAGCAGGAGACAGGAATGCAAACTAGTAAAAAATCTCAAGTAAAACAGATGGCTTTAAGCGCGATCACCGTTGCCGTTTTAGGCTTGATGCAACAGGCGTCGGCGCAAGAACTCTTGCGTGTTGAAGTCACAGGTTCTTCCATCAAGCGTCTGGCCAGCGAAGCTTCGTTGCCGATCACCGCGGTATCCGGTGATGAAATGGAAAAGCGTGGTATGACCACATTGGCGGATTTGATGATGGCCTTGCCACAGTCAAATTCTTTAGCGCCATCGAATGCAGGTTCGGGCACTAATATCAATTTGCGCGGCTTGGGTGTGAATCGTACTTTGGTGTTATTGAATGGCCGTCGTCTCGCGAACGAAGCGATTGCGGATGGTTACGCCAATCTTGATGTGATACCGATGAGTGCGATTGCTCGCGTAGAAATTTTGAACGATGGCGCATCCTCCATTTATGGCTCCGATGCGATAGGCGGCGTGGTCAACTTTATTACGAAGCGTGACTATCAAGGTGCCGCGATTACGGCGCAAGCGCTGCAGCCACAACGCGATGGCGGTGGTGATGAAAAGCGTTTTAGTTTCATTGTCGGTGCGGGTGATTTGCAAAAAGACGGTTGGAATGTGTATGCGACTTTAGACGGTTTGCGTCGTAGTCGTCTGGCAGCATCAGATCGCGCCGAGTTGACCTCGACGGAATTATTGACCAGCATCGGTCGTGCACCGTCGTTGGCGAGTGGTGGTTTTGCCAGTCCTGCCAACTTTACGATTCCTAGCAACAAGTCGTTTTTAGCGGCCAACCCATATTACGCTTCGGGCTGTACTGCGCCGTATTCAATCAAAGGCGGTAAAAACACCTGCGTGATTGACAATAGCAATTACAACACGGCGATCTATGGTCGCGAACAATTAACTTTTTTCGCAAAAGCAACGAAGAAGATTAGTGACGATCATTTATTCTCAATTGACTACGCCCGCGGCCAAGCAGAAATTTTTGGCACTAAGATTCCCACCACCAGCTTAGCGGCCAATGGCGTCACGGCCTTATTGCCTTCTAGTAGCAAATGGTATCCAGGCGGTAGCGGCGGTGTGCCTGCAGTGGCGGGCGTGACGGGGGCGCCCTTATTGGTGACTTGGAGTGTGGCCGATGCCGGCATGTATATCACGCGCGATGTGCAGACCAATCAGCGTTTGAATTTTAACGATGAAGGCGTGATTGGCGGTTGGGGTTATAAAGCAGGCTTAGTCATTGGCGTTAGTGATCGCGTCGGCTACTTGCATTCGGGATCGCTGGATGGCCCGAAATTATTGGCAGGTATTACGAATGGCACATTAAATCCTTTTGGCATGCAAGATGCCACAGGTAAAGCGTACTTGGAGAGTATCTCTTTGAACGGTCAAAAGTTGCGGGTTTCTCAGAGTACGTTCACAGGCATCGAATTCACAATGAATAAGCCGATTATGAAACTATCGGCGGGTGAAGTCGGCTTGGCGATTGGTGGTGATTTTCATCGCGATACGACCGAAGACGTGAAGACCGATGTAGGTCTGGCCGCGACTTACGCCGCGTCTTCACCATCACGTGGTCAAGGCGCACGTAATGTGGCTGCCTTATTTGCAGAGTTGGATATTCCTGTCAGTAAAGAATTGAATGTCAACTTCGCAGTGCGTGATGATCACTTTAGTGATTTTGGGAACACGATTAATCCTAAAGCGAGTTTCCGTTATCAACCGAATGCTAGCATCATGTTCCGTGGTTCCGCCAACACCGGTTTCCGTGCGCCGACTTTGTTTGATCGCTACGGCTATCGCCTGCCGGGCGCAACCACGACGACTGCCTCCGCATGGGACGATCCTTTGCAATGCCCAAGCGCTACACCTGCGATTGCCAATACTGGTAAGCCTTTGCCGGGTCTGGTCGCTGCCACGGTGTGTAACGTCAAATTGCCACGTCAAACAGGTAGCAATGCCGAGTTGACGCCTGAGACTTCTGTCGGCGGGACTTTCGGTGTGGTGCTAGAGCCGATGAAGAATTTGACTATGTCTTTCGATTACTGGCGCGTCAATATGGACAACATGTTAGCGAACTTGCCTGAACAAGCTTACTTCATGAATCCGACCCGCTATGCGGATTTGTTCGTACGTGATGCAAGCGGCAAATTGCTGTATATCAAAAACACGACGATGAACTTGGGCGGGCAAAAAGCGGCAGGGATCGACCTTGCGAGCAATTACACTTTCCCTACCTCCGATATGGGTACTTTCAAAGTGCAATTGAATGGTACTTATTTGACGCAATTTGATAATCAGTTGGAAAAAGGCGGAGAGTTCGTTTCTAACATCGGTCGCTTTGGTCTAGCCAGCAACGGCACCACGAGCAGCTTGCCCATCATTACTTTCCGTTGGAAACATAACCTCGCATTGTCTTGGTCTAAAGGGAGTTGGAATACCCAGTTGACGCAAAATTACAATACCGGTTACCACGATCAAAACTTGGTGGCGGCGCAGTACTACCGCGACATTAAACCTTACACCGTGTATAACTTCACGATGACCTATAAGGGCTTTAAAAATATCGCGATTGTGGTCGGTGTAAATAATCTGTTTGATGTCAATCCACCAGTGACCAATCACAGTGGTTACACCGGCTATTTGAGCAGTGCGGCCAGTCCTCTCGGTCGTGCGTTCAATACACGTATTACTTATACGTTTTAAGCACGAAGCTATTCCCATCTGAAGATGGCTGTATCAGATGAATCTGCATCATGATTCCCTCTTCCGCAAGTGGGAGAGGACTAGGGTTAAGGTGCTGGTTATTTTGTAGGGCGGGTGCAACCCGCGCTGCTCAGGTGCTCGGCGCTTTGGCGGCGCGGGTTGCACCCGC
>CAYXJI010000172.1:0-316 GCA_964465175.1 uncultured Burkholderiaceae bacterium
AGAAGATGTCAGTAATCGCATCGGACAAACGGTCACCAGTATTAATGCCTACGCCAAGCAAATTGCCGATTTAAATGACTTTATTGAGACGGCTTCTGCAGTGTCGGGCGGGGCAGCGCCTAACGACTTGTTGGATCAGCGTGACAATGCAGTGACTGAACTGAGTAAATTGATCAACGTAACCGTTGTTAATCAAGGTGGAAAATTCAATATTTTTATGGGGACAGGGCAGCCCTTAGTTTTGGGTGCCAAGGTCAGCGTGTTGCAGCCGACCAGTTCACTGACTGATCCCAGCCGTATTCAAGTCTCTTATGAG
>CAYXJI010000172.1:326-1199 GCA_964465175.1 uncultured Burkholderiaceae bacterium
TAATGGCAAATTAATCCAATTAAATGAGCAAAGCCTGAAGGGCGGTGAATTGGGGGGATTGTTTGCATTTAGGAGTAATTCCTTAGACGTGGCGCGTAATTCTTTAGGACGTATTGCGGTGTCGATTGCCACTGAATTTAATGATCAGCATAAGTTAGGACAAGACTTAAACGGTCAGCCTGGGAATGATTTTTTTTCTATTTCCGGTCCAGTGTCTACACCCAGCGGTATTAATTTGAGTGCCGCAAATATGGCGGTGTCATATTCGGATGTAGGTGCATTAACTACCAGCGATTATCGTGTTCAGTATTTAGCTGGTGTAGGGCCTGCGCCCAACTATTTTAAAATCACTCGCGTCTCCGACGGCAGTGTTAATACGTCCGCGACTTTGCCAGCAGTGGTGGATGGGCTTAGTTTTAATTTGGCCGCAGTTGGTTCTCCAGCCGCTGTGGTAACGCCCACTGTCAACGATGAGTTCATGGTGCGCCCCACTGCATTGGCTGCTTCGTCGATTAGTATGGCCATAAGCGATACCAGTAAAATTGCGGCGGCGGTACCAGTGACGACCAGCTTGCCAAGTACGAATTTGGGTACTGGTAAGTTCAGTTCAGGTGTTGTTAACTCCTTGGTTTCAGGAACTAGTAACTCGCCAAATGGTGTAATTGGGTCTGTAGTGGTAGGCGATTCCTATAAGAGTTCTACCTTTACGCCAGCGCTTAACTTAACTTTTGCAGCAGGACCTAGCTTGGCAGGTTTGCCGATTGGCGCACTAGTTTCTGTTACCATTGCCGGTGTGCCCACCAATTATTTGGTAGCTGGTGCGGCGGCACCAGCTACCCCTGCTACGCCAGAACAAGTGGTGAACGTACCATA
>CAYXJI010000172.1:1209-7844 GCA_964465175.1 uncultured Burkholderiaceae bacterium
CCAGTGGCGCTACGATAACCTATGGTGGTGTTAGTTTTGTCATTAAAGATAATCCGGCAGCACCTGCTGTTGGTAATACCTTTACTTTGGGTAGTTCTTTACCCATTACGCCTACGAAATTGACGTATAACTCAGTAGGTAATAATTTCACCGGTTTCCCTGCGAATGCGAATGCCACCGTCACGAACGGTAATACGACGACCTCTTATGTCGCTGGTTCAGCGATTCCATACATAGAAGGTTCGACCATCAGCTTTAATGGTTTGAGCTTTAAAGTATCAGGCGCTTACGCCAACGGTGATGTGGTCAATATTACGACCAATCCTTCGGGTTCTGGCGATAACCGCAATGCGGGCTTGTTAGCTGGATTGCAGACTAAAAACACCATGGGTTCGGGAACAACTAGTTTTCAAGGTGCCTATGGTCAATTCGTCAGCAATGTGGGCAACAAAGCGCATGAAATGGAGGTGTCTAATAAGTCGGAAACTAAATTATTAGCACAAGCGATACAGGCGCAACAATCTGAGTCAGGCGTCAATTTGGATGAAGAAGCCGCTAATCTTTTACGCTATCAACAAGCTTATCAGGCAGCCGGCAAGTTGATGCAAATCGCCAGCCAACTATTTGATGCTTTACTTGCCTTAGGAAGATAAGAGGAATAATTATGCGTATCAGTACCAATACCATTTATGAATCGGGTGGGGCGCGCATTAGTGATCTGCAAGTAGGATTAAATCGTACTCAACAACAGATTGCTTCAGGCCGTAGAATTTTGAACCCTTCTGATGATCCAATTGGGGCAGCGCGTGCTTTGGTGATCACTCAGACCGATGCGGTCAACGATCAATTGGCAGTCAATCGAAAAAGCGCGACCAATACCTTGAGTATCGCCGAAGATACACTCAGTAATGTTACGACTGTTTTGCACAATGTAAAGACGCTTGTTGTTAGTGCTGGTAATGGTGTTTTATCCGACCAAGAGCGCGGCTATATTGCGAATGAGCTGCAAGGTAGTCTCGATCAATTGTTCGGCTTTGCGAACGCGACCGATGGTACTGATGGTTATCTTTTTTCAGGCTTTTCTTCGACTACGGCGCCTTATACAAAAACGCAAGGCGGCGCGCAATATAATGGTGATCAAGGTGGACGCTTTTTACAAGTCGACACCTCCAGGCAAATACCAATTAGTGAAATCGGTACGGCGATTTTCGGTAATATTCGGACTTCGAACGGGCAATTTAATATTCGTCCTAATCCTTCAAACACCGGACAGTTGGTAACGACTGCCGCAATTAATGTCCCTACAACGGCAAATTTGACAGGGAATAACTACGAGGTCGCGTTTGATAATACAGGCGCCAACTTCACGGTGACTAATAAGACGACGGGTGTGGTGGTGGTGCCACCTACGGCCTACGTTAGCCCGCAAACAGTAACCGTTGACGGTATGGATATTACGTTGACAAATACGCCCGGAGCACCTGCTCCTGGGGATAAGTTTTCAATCCAGCCAGGGAATCAAAATATTTTTGAAACCTTGACCGATTTAATTAATACCTTAAAGACACCAACTGGCAGCGTGCAAAAACGTTTAGAGTTAACGGCGGATCTGAGTCAAGCAAATGCTAACGTCGACAAATCATTGTCAAATGTTTTGTTGGCAAGAACTGGACTCGGCACTTCGCTGAGTGAGCTGAAAAATTTAGACAGCGCAGGTGAAAGTATGGGATTAATTTACAAGCAAGAATTATCTGCGTTGCAAGATTTAGATTATGCGAAAGCAATCACTGAACTCAATCAAAATCAAGTGGTATTGCAAGCGGCGCAGCAGTCTTTTGTGAAAACTTCATCTTTGTCTTTGTTTAATTATATTAATTAAATCATATCGTGCAGTGTAGTCTGCAATAAAAAAAGCCTCATCAATTTGACTTGGTGAGGCTTTTTTATTGCGCTAGTAAGCTTGTTAAATCACACGCGTCATTTTTTCAGCAATATAGTTTTTTTGTTCCACTGGAGGCGAGATTAACTTCACGATGGCGAACGAGACATTATCCCCCTGTGAATGGGCGCGTTCCCGTGCTTTGCGTATCATTAATTCAGAGGCTTGGCGTGGCGTACTTGCACCAACCGCAACTGAGAGTTCTATGTCCGCAAAATAATGCCATAGACCATCTGAGCACAATAAAAATGAGTCGCCGGCAGCGAGATCATTTTTTTCCCCAAACGTCACATAAGGAATGGCATTTTTTGAGCCTAAAACATTCACCAAGACGTTGGACATTTTATGGTTTTTGGCTTCTTCTGCGGTGATTGATCCTTCATCCACTAAGCGTTCTACATAAGAATGGTCTTTGGTTCTCTCTGCAAAATTCGGTCCAGAGAAACGATACAGACGCGAGTCGCCCGCATGCGCCCACACTGCTTTTTCAGGAGAAATGACGAGAGCAACGAAAGTGCTATGGGGCTCTTTTTCAGCGGACACTGCAGAGAGTTTAATCACCGTATGGGCTTCTTGCACGATAGCCTCGAGCATCGCCTTGATATCATTACCAGGGAAAAATTCATCGAATAGCATTTTGGCCGAACGAACCACTTGTTCTGCGGCAATCGCGCCCCCGCTCTTACCACCCATGCCGTCGGCCACCACGGCCATCATGTGGACGGGTGCATTTTGTGCGGCAAAAAGCGCCACGCGGTCTTGTTGTTCTTTACGATCACCGATATGTTGAGCGGTGCCTGCTTCGATCTTATATTGGCTCATACGTCGTGGTAGATTACACTAGTCGGAAATTCCGAATTTTTTCAATTAACTTTTTGCATTTTACTCGCTCTTAACGCTTATGGACCATACAAATCAAATTCGAATGCGTATTTGTGAATTAGAAGTAGAGCATCGCGATCTCGATTCCGTGATAGAAACACTTACTAAAGATCCCAATCACGATGAATTACAACTGCGCCGCCTTAAAAAACGTAAATTGCAGTTGAAGGATTACATATCACTATTGAAAATGCAACTCGCGCCAGATATTCCCGCATAGCATGAATTCATAGGTGCACATGATAGTTGTACCTGTTAGTCGAGTCTTCGTGGCGCATGAAAAAAGTTGATTGTGCGCCTAATGAATTGTTTTTGTTGTATTTGATCGTGCTTTATTTTGACTGAACATAATTTACCTTCTAGTGACAGTGGTGTGCACGACCGAGAGGTCGAACAGATATTTGGCGAGTCCGGCGTTTTGAGCGCGTCGATTCAAGGCTACCGACCACGTCTAGCCCAAACAGAGATGGCAAAAGCAATCGCTTTTGCCATCGAAAATCAAAAAACCTTATTGGCTGAGGCTGGGACAGGTACGGGTAAAACATTTGCCTATTTGATTCCAGCCTTGTTATGGGGCGGCAAGGTGATTGTCTCTACAGGGACAAAAAATTTACAAGATCAGTTGTATCTCCGTGACATTCCTACCATCAAAAAAGTATTAAAGGCGCCGGTATCGGTGGCTTTACTAAAGGGGCGCGCCAATTACCTGTGCCATTTTCATTTAGAGCGCACTTTGCAAAATGGTCGTTTGACTTCACGCGAAGATGTTGGTTATTTGCGCGATATTTCTCGCTTCATAAAAACCACCAGTAGCGGCGATAAAGCCGAGTTGGCACGTGTTCCTGAGACGGCGCCAGTATGGAGTTTGGTGACGTCGACCAAAGATACTTGCATGGGCTCAGAATGCCAGTACTACCAAGATTGTTTTGTCATGAAGGCGCGTAAAGAGGCGCAACAGGCCGATGTTGTGGTTGTGAATCACCATTTGTTTTTTGCCGATCTTGCCTTGAAAGACACTGGCATCGCCGAATTGCTACCGTCTGCGAATACGGTTATTTTTGATGAGGCACATCAGTTGCCTGAGACCGCGACTTTGTTTTTTGGCGAATCAATTTCGACCTCACAAATTTTAGAGTTGTGCCGCGATACTTTGGCCGAAGGTTTGTCGCACGCACGTGATGGCGCAGAGTGGGCAAAAATCGTGGCGCCGGTGGAGCGTGCCGCGCGTGATCTGCGCTTGTGTTTTACGCAGGACTCAGTGCGCATGTCTTTGCAACAAATTGCACCATCGAGCCCCTTTTTTCCAGCGCTAGAAACCATGAAGGATAGCTTAAGCGATTTGATCGTGGTTTTGGAAAAGCAGGCTGAGCGTGCCGAAACCATAGAGCAGTGTCGCGTGCGTGCACTCGATCTTCAGACCAAACTTGATGATTGGCGTGAACTAGATCCCAACGCCAAAGAGAGCAAAGGCAAGCCCGAGTGTGTGTTGTGGGTGGAGGCATATTCGACGTCGCTACAATTACATAAAACACCTTTATCAATCGCGCCAATATTTAATAAGCAGCGTGAAGGCGTGCCTCGCACGTGGATTTTTGCTTCTGCGACCATGGCGGTGAAGAATGATTTTAGTCATTACGTGTCGCAAATGGGATTGTGGGACGAGCCAGCGCGAACTTGGCCGAGTCCATTTAATTATCAAAAGCAAGGCATATTGTATGTGCCTGAAGGCATGCCTCAACCCAATTCAAGAGAGTACACCGATGCGGTCGTCGATGCCGCCTTGCCTGTGATTGAAGCCGCTGGTGGCCGTAGCTTTATTTTGTGTACGACGAATAAGGCAGTAAAACATTGTGCAGAACGACTCAAGGATGAATTTGTACAACGTAACTTACATTTCCCTTTATTTGTGCAAGGTGATGCCGGGCGTACTGAGCTATTAGATCGCTTCCGCGCGTCAGGTAATGGAGTATTGATTGGTAGCCAAAGTTTTTGGGAAGGGGTGGACGTGCGTGGCGAAGCTTTGTCTTTAGTCGTCATTGATAAACTCCCATTTGCACCACCCGATGATCCCGTTTTGGCCGCCCGTATCGAAGCAATGGAAAAGAAAGGGTTGAATGGTTTTGTACATCACCAATTGCCAGAAGCGATTATCAATTTAAAACAAGGTGCTGGGCGTTTGATTCGAGATGAAACGGATCGTGGTGTACTTATGATTTGCGACCCGCGCTTGATCTCTAAGCCTTACGGCAAACGTATATGGCAAAGCCTGCCAGCTTTTGCACGTAGTCGAGAACTCAGTGTCGTAATTAGTTTTTTTGCTGAGTTGGAAAAAGAACGAGTGGCTAAGGCGCAGGCAGCTACGCCGTGAACTAGCCCCAGCGTTAATAATGAAACTCCATCTAGGATGACAATATGATTTCTACTCCCAGTCAGGAAGCCATTGATCAAGTGATACGCTCGCGTCGCTCTTTGCGGGCTTTTTTGCCAACGCCAGTGTCGACCGAAGATATCACCGCAATATTAGAAGTGGCGGCGCGAGCACCTTCAGGTACCAATACTCAGCCTTGGAAAGTGGTGGTGTTACGGGGCGCGAGTTTGCGACGCCTGACACAAGCCATTTTGGCGGCGCATAACGATCCTAGCAGTGCGAACGATCACGTCGAAGAGTATCAATATTATCCCGTGGAGTGGCGTAGCCCGTATATCGACAGGCGTCGTAAAGTCGGTTGGGATTTGTACGCCTTATTGAATCTCACGCGTGAGAATAAAGCGGGTATGCATGCGCAACATGGACGCAATTATCAATTTTTTGATGCGCCTGTTGGTTTGATTTTTACGATAGACCGCGTGATGGAGCAGGGCTCTTGGCTGGACTACGGTATGTTTTTGCAAAATATTATGTTGGCGGCGCGTGCGCGTGGGCTCGATACCTGCCCTCAAGCTGCCTTTACGCAATATCACCGTATCATTCAAGACCAGTTGCAATTGCCAAGTGAGCAGATGGTGGTATGCGGTATGTCTTTAGGCTACGCTGATCTGACTAAAATTGAAAATACCCTGATGACCGAACGTGCGCCTATAGCGGAATTCGTCCGATTTTTAGATTAAGTTTAGATAAAAGAATGCATTCTTGATGGAAATAAAATGAAAAATACTATTGTTTTCTCTCGACTTGTTTCTTATTTGTAGATTGTTGGTGAGGAAGTCGCGCTAAGTCTCTAATTCTCTTGCGAATTATCAAGAATTTGCTACACTTCGTTCCATCAGGAAATTTTTTGTCTCAAGGGGGAACACATGGTTGCACTAATTCTGAAGTCCACAGTGAAATCTATGTTCGGTTTTTCTAGTCGCAAAGCTGTTTTGTCAGTTCTAGCGATCGCCTCCACCCTGATTATTTCACAGGTGCAGGCCGGTACTAATCCCAGCCAACAGCGCAGTAAAAAAGTCTATGCGAGCAAGACTAGTGCGCATAAATCGAAACCCACACTGCGCGCGAAGAATACAAAAAAATCCAAGCAAAAACTTTAAGCAAAAACTTTCGCAAAGAAAACTCAAATCGCCTTTGTAGAAAATGCTCGTCCAAGTGCGGGCGATGTGGCGGGCTTAAAACATGATGATGCTTTGGCATTAGCGTCCAACGTGGCGTTCGTGGTTGATCAAGATAGTTCAAAAGTTTTGTTCGAAAAAAATGCAGAGGTATCATTGCCGATTGCTTCCATTACCAAATTAATGACCAGCTTAGTCGTAGTCGAAGCAAAGCAAGATTTGAATGAGGTCATAGAAATTACCACTGATGATCTCGACAAAGAAAAAG
>CAYXJI010000173.1:0-7788 GCA_964465175.1 uncultured Burkholderiaceae bacterium
TTTGTACTGTCTTCGGCTCCGTGCCTAGTCAGCGCAATTTTGCGTAAGTCCTAAAAGATAAAAGTATTTATAAAAATCAATAAAGATGATTGAAGAGGAAAAACATGAAACGTAGTTTGATTTCGCTAGCCGTATTGGCTCTGTCCGCAGGCTTGACAATGCCAGTCTTGGCACAAAGCGTAGCGAGTAGCAAAGCCGCGAGCAAGCCAGTGGGCCGCGCGCCCGCGATTAATTTTAATAAAGTTACTTCGCAATTGCCACGTGGTGTGCGCCCTTTGCACTACGATGTGTCGGTAACGCCGAATGCGACTGAGGCGAAATTCACAGGGAAGGCAAGTATACAAATCTTGGTGAGTCAAGCGAGTCCCTCGATTACCTTGCATGCGGCCGATATGACATTTAAGAATGTCAGCCTGAAAGATAGTAAAGGCCGTGCGATAGGTGGTGAAGCGCAGGTCAAGATCGATGAAAAAGCGCAGACCGCGAGTTTTAGTTTTGGTAAAGACATCGCCAAAGGTAGTTATATCCTGAACATGGACTATGACGGCTTGATCGGTACGCAAGCGACGGGTTTGTTTTCTCTGGACTACGACGTTGAATCGGGAAAAAAGCGCGCGCTGTTTACCCAATTTGAAAACTCGGACGCACGCCGCTTTATGCCTTCTTGGGATGAGCCAGTTTTTAAAGCGAGCTTTAATCTCGACGTGACTATTCCTAGCGAACATCTTGCGGTCAGTAATATGCCGGTGGTCGACAAAAAAGATGTCGGCAATGGCAAAACCTGGGTCAAGTTTGCGACGTCGCCCAAAATGTCGACTTACCTTTTGTTCTTGAGTGTCGGTGATTTTGAGCGCACTACAGTGCAAGCCGAAGGCGTGGAAATCGGCGTCGTCGCCAAGCGTGGTAGCGTGGAACAAGCACGTTATGCATTGGATGAGTCTGCCAAAGTCCTGAAAGAATTTAATGACTATTTTGGCGTGCGTTATCCTTTGCCTAAGCTAGACAATGTGGCGGCACCCGGGCAGAGTCAATTCTTTAGCGCGATGGAAAACTGGGGCGCGATTTTTACTTTTGAATATTCGCTCTTGCTCGACCCTAAGTTTTCCACTCAAGGCGATAAAGAACGTGTCTTTGTCACCGCTGCGCATGAGACCGCGCATCAATGGTTCGGCAATTTAGTCACGATGCAATGGTGGGATGACCTTTGGCTCAACGAAGGTTTTGCCTCATGGATGGAAAACCGTGCCATGAGCACACTGCACCCAGAATGGTTGCCTGAGTTTAATGCGATTGGTGTGCGTGAAGCTGCGATGTCACTAGACGCGATGAAAAGCTCTCACCCTATCGTGCAGCGCATAGCAACAGTAGAACAAGCGAGCCAAGCCTTTGACACCATTACCTATTCAAAAGGCGAGGCCGTGATTCGCATGTTGGAAAATTATGTCGGCTCCGATGCGTGGCGTGACGGCGTGCGCGCTTACATGAAAAAACATGCGTACAGCAATACGGTGACCAATGATTTTTTTGATGCGATAGAAAAAGCTGCTAAGAAACCGATCAAATCCGTCGCCAAAGATTTTACGCAACAAGCTGGCGTGCCTTTGATCCGTGTGGAAGACGTGAGCTGCAAAAACGGTAAAACTTTGATTAGCTTGAAACAAGCTGAATTCTCACGTGACGAACCGAATAAAGTCGCACGTGCATGGCAAGTGCCCGTGGTAGCGCAAATCGCTGGCACCAAAGTCGTCGGCCGCACTTTGGTCACGGGCGGTAACGGCACATTGACGTTGCCCGCCTGCGGCACCGTGGTGGTGAATGCTGGGCAAAATGGTTACTACCGTACGCTGTATGGCGCTCAAGTTTTCCCGCAATTAGCTAGCCAATTTTCGCAGTTAGCCCCTATCGATCAAGTTGGCATTTTATCGGACAGCTATGCGATGGCGATTGCTGGGCAACAGACGGTAGCAGACTTTTTGAATCTGGCAAAGAGCACGCCCGACAATGCCACGCCGCATGTGTGGAGCAGCGTCGCGGGTCATGTTCCAAGCTTTATTACTTTCGTCAAAGATGATAAGGAACGCAAGGCGAAATTTCAAGCTTTAGCACGTACGAAGTTGAAACCCTACATGGAGCGTCTAGGCTGGGATGCGAAGCCGGGCGAGGCCGAGTATTTGGCGAACTTCCGTGCTGAAATCATTAGTGTCATGAGTGGCTTAGAAGATCCCGCCACTTTAGCGGAAGCGCAACGTCGCTTTGCATTGATCGACAGCGATCCTAAGGCCGTACCGCCAGCCTTGCGTCGTCTGATCTTGGGCATCGTGGCGCGCAATGCGGATGAAGCGACATGGAATGATCTGCGTCTGCGTGCACAGAAAGAAAAATCAGCGATGATCAAAGACAGTTTGTACAGCTTACTGGCGATTAGCAAAGACAAAAAACTCGCGCAAAGAGCCCTAGATTTAGCACTGACTGACGAACCAGGCTTGACCACCAGCGCCAGCATGATACGCAGCGTCGCTGGTGAAAATCCAGAGATGGCTTTCGATTTTGCGGTGGCGAATTTAGAAGCAGTTAACAAGCGTGTTGATGCGACTTCACGCAGCCGTTTCTTCCCAGGCTTGATCGCATCGGCTAGCGACCTCAAGTTAGTCGACAAACTCAATGCCTTTGCCGCGACCAACATCGATGCCAGCGCCCGAGGCGAAGTCGATCGCGTCGCCGCCAGCATCAAAAATCGCCTCCGCATCACAAACGAAAGAGCACCAGCGGTCAAAGCTTGGTTGGATGCGCAACCGTAAGTAGCGTGTTGTAGCGTGTCAAACCGAGAAGCCGGAATCGGTCACTTTGGTGTTCGGCTTTAAACGTGCGATTCGAAAAAAGCTGATCGTGAAAGATAAAAAATCGTAGGGCGGGTGAAACCCGCGCCGCCAGCACATAGAACACCTGAGCGGCGCGGGTTTCACTCGCCCTACGAAATCGATGTCTTAAAATTTGAAGCAGTCAATCAATTAACATCAAAACTCCTCAACGCTGATGCGCTGAGGAGTTTTGATTTTTACTCGGTGACAGCAAATATCATTAGCGCTTGCTGAATCACCCTCATCCCCAACCCCGCATCGACAAGGCGCCGCTTGCGAGAGGGGCTTTTTTCACAAGCACGTGCGATTTCGCACATGCTTGTTCGATCTAGCACGAAAACGCTTCCATCATTCGTGCTGCATTTTTCCAAGTCTTTGATTTCAAAAGCTTTCCGCCAATCGATGAATTGGCACGGTGTTTGCTGTATTGCTTGCGGGTAGTATTTGCAGCATAAGTTAAGCATTAGGAAACAAGAAAATGGACCAAAACATTAGCCAAGCTATTTTGCGTACTCGTCAGCGTAGGCGTTGGATCATTGTGTTCACCGTTCTCATCTCAATTTGTGGGCTGGCGTGGGCACTTAATCGTGTGGTGAGTCAGTCCGTGTCTTTGAGCGAGCTGCGCGTATCGGAAGCGCGTGTCGGGCGCATCGATAATACGATCAATGCTTCTGGCATCGTGGTGCCGGTGCGCGAAGAACAAATCTCCAGTCCCAATCAAACCCGGGTGAGCAAAGTCATCGCAAAAGCAGGACAAGTCGTGAAGGCGGGCGAACTCTTGATGGTTTTAGACGACCAGACTATACGCGTGGCGATGGATAATTTGCGTGAACAAATTTCTCAACAAAGCCTGCGGGTACAAAGCCTTAGCTTGGAATTGGACGCGCAGTTAAAAAAAATTGCGAGCGACATTGAATTGCTCGAACTCGATTTGCAAAGTAATCGCGTCAAGTTGATGCGCTTTCAAAAGCTAGGGGCCACGGGCATCACCTCGCAGGTCGATGTACAGGCGGCCGAATTAGTGGTGAAGCGTAACGAAGTGCAGTTACGGCAGCATAAAGAATCTTTGTTCGATTTACGTAAGAGCACGCACAGCAATATCGAAAGTGCCAAGCTACAGCGTTCGATTTTTCAAAAACAAATGGAGCTTCAACAAAGTCTCTTGGCACAAACTCAAGTCAAAGCGCCTTTTGATGGGTTGCTGACATGGGCGATGAGCGATGAAGGTGCGAGTGTGAATATAGGACAGTTGATCGCCAAGGTATCCGAGCTGAATAACTTTCGTGTGGAAGCGAGCGTGTCGGATTTTTATGCACGCTATTTGAATCCAGGACAAGCGGTGCGCGTCGAATACAGCGGGCAGATTCTCAAAGGGCAAGTGCAAACGGTATTACCTGAGATACAAAATGGTACGGTGAAGCTCCTAGTCAGTTTGGAGCAAGCCAATCACCCAGCACTGCGCCATAAATTGCGCGTTGAAACCAATATCATTACCGAACAAAAAGAGCAGGCCTTGGTGGTGGATGCTGGACCGGCGATTAATGGTAGGGGGCGGCAAGAAATTTTTGTTGTTGAAGGAAGTCGTGCAGTGAAAAAAACGCTGGAGCTTGGTGCCGGAGACGCAAATCAGGTTGAAATTTTGAATGTTATTAAAGTCGGAGAAAGAATCATCGTTTCTGACATGACTCGATTTAAACACTTGACTAGTTTTCGTGTGAAATGAGATTGAACCCAGACCGAACCCAGATTGAACCCAGATTGAAAAAGAAGGAAATTGAAATGATTGAATTAGACAATGTGAGTAAGACCTACCAAACCGATAAAGTTGAGACGATTGCTTTAAGCGAAGTCAATTTGCATGTGAAAAGAGCCGAGTTTATTTCTATTATGGGGCCTAGCGGTTGCGGCAAAAGTACCCTGTTGAACTTGATTGGTCTGTTAGATAAACCCAATCAAGGGCGGGTCACGATTAATGGCGAGACACTGCAAAGCTGGGGTGATAAAGATTTGGCAAAACTGCGTAATCATACTTTTGGATATATTTTCCAAAGCTTTCATTTAATTAGTGATTTGCGGGTGGTCGATAATGTCGAGCTCCCGCTGCTATATAGAAAAACAAGCAGCAGGGAACGTAGGCAATTGGCCAGCGAGGCATTGGCCAAAGTAGGTTTGAGTGCGCGCATGGATCATTATCCCAATCAGCTCTCTGGCGGTCAGCAGCAAAGGGTGGCAATAGCGCGAGCTATCGTCGGGCGTCCACATATTCTTTTAGCCGACGAACCTACAGGTAATTTGGATAGCCACATGGGATCCGAAGTGATGGACATTTTGCTCAAGCTCAATCAAGAAGGTACGACAGTCGTGATGGTGACACATGATGAGCGTCAAGCTAAACAAGCAGGGCGTATCGTGCGCGTCTTTGATGGTCAATTGGTCGCCTAGGAGACGATATGCTCAAAAATTATCTACGCATTGCGATGAAAGTGTATTGGCGTCGCAAAATGTTTACGGCGATTAACTTGTTGTGCATCGTGTTGACCTTGACGGTGCTTCTGGTGGTGACAGCGATTTTGGAAACTACGCTGTACCCCTCTGGTGTCGAGCATCGTAGTGATCGTTTTCTGCATATTGATTACTTCACTAAATATGGCTCGAACAATGACGAATGGAGCAACGGACTTGGCTATAAGCTGATTGATCAATACATTCGACCAATGAAAACGGCTGAGCGTGTGGCCGCGGTCACGTCGGCACATGCGGTCGCTGTGTACCAAAATGACAGCGTCGAACAATTGTCGATACGCTATGCGGATGCAGAGTATTGGAATATCTTAGATTTTAAAATATTGGCAGGCCGTGTCTTTACTTTAGAGGATGTGGAGCAAGGGCATTTTGTCGTCGTCATTAATGCATCCACCGCAAAAAAATTGTTCAAAGATGGGATGGCGCTAGGTAAAAAAATCAATATCCGCAGCCATCAATATGAAGTCATAGGCGTAGTCGAAGACGGATTTCACTCTTACTCTAGCGGTGATTTATGGGTAGCTTCTAGCACCATTCCATCTAGTGATTATCGGAATCAATTGATGGGCGATTTTAGTGTTCTCATGATGGCAAAAGAGACTAGCGGCGTTGCGGCCATGAAAAAAGAGATTCGCGACATTGCCAAGACTATTCGGCAAGATGATCCCGCTAAATGGCACACCACAAAAATGAATGCGGACTCTACTCTTGATTCCTACGCCAGAGGCTTCGCTAGCGACTCGCAAGCAGAAGAATCAGGTGCTAGCGAAATGTTGATGTGGATCGCTGTTTTGATGTTCGGGTTCATGTTATTACCTGCGCTCAATTTGGTGAATTTAAATATAGGACGCATGATGGAGCGCAGTTCTGAAATCGGCGTTCGTAAGGCCTTTGGCGCATCGCGTTTGAGTTTGGTCTGGCAGTTTTTGGTAGAGAACGTCATCTTGTCCTTGTTCGGATGTGTCATCGCTTTAATTTTCACGCAAATTTTCCTAATCTGGCTATGCCAAACGAATGTCATACCGCATTTAAAAGTTGAAGTAAATAGCACCGTACTTATCTACGGTATCGTCATCACGATTATTTTTGGTCTGGTTTCTGGTGTGTTACCTGCTTGGCGCATGTCTAAGCTTGATCCAGTATTCGCCTTGAAAGGGAACGCATAATGTTCATGCACTTAATCAAAACCCTGTGGAAACGTAAGACCAAAAATTTGTTGCTCAGTTTGGAGATATTACTGATTTTTTGCGTGATTTTTACTGTAGTGGTTGGCGTAATGTATAACGCCAATTTGTTTCGGACGCCTTTGGGCTATGACATTGCAGATCGTTGGCGCGTGACCTTGAAGGCCGCTAGCGATAAAGAGGAGGTAGCTGATCCGCAATTGGTGGACAATTATCGCCGTAGTTTGTTGGCCATGCCCGAAGTAGAGAGTATTAGTTTCGTACAAGCGACACCTTACTTACAGTTTGGATTGCGTTCCACATTCACGGTGCAGGATCGCGTTGATCGTCAGTACAGCACCGCTTTTTTGAGCCTAGACGACGAAGCGAGCAAGGCTTTAAATATCCCACTTGCAGAAGGTCGCTGGTTTTCTAGTGCTGATGAATCGAGTGGATTGGGGGCAGCGGTGCTCAATCGTCGCATCGCCGATACAATGTTTCCAAATCAAAATCCAATTGGGAAAGTCATCGCGAAATATGGCGCTAAAGAGGGCAAAAAAATTCAGTCTATGTATAAAATCGTCGGTGTGGTCGAACAGTACCGCTATCTTGGCGATTATACGGTGCCTGAAAATCTCATTCTGTTGCGCCACTCTCCTGTCCTTAGTGCACCCTTGGATCATATTGTGATTAAAGTCAAAGCTGGCACTGCGCGTAATTTTGAAATTAAACTCAATCGACAATTGAAGATGGTACGCAACGACGCTGAGCCTCGTATTTCGACTTTGACCGAGGAACGTGCGGATTACTTGAGCCAAAAGATGATGTTTTATGTTCCACCAGTGATCATCTCCTTATTCTTATTGGTGATGGTAGCGTTCGGATTATTCGGTGTACTTTGGCAAAACACCACCAGCCGTACCCCAGAGATAGGTTTGCGTCGAGCCATAGGCGCGAGTAGTGCCGATATTTATAAACAGATCGTGTTGGAGCAAGCGCTATTGTGTAGCCTAGCGATGGCGGTTGCCTTCGTGTTTTTGGTGCAGTTGCCGTTTACTGGTGTGGCGGAGAAGTATTTAACCTGGGGTAGTTTTTTTCAATCTATCGGCATCTCAATGCTGATCATTTATACTGTATCGATTATCTGTTCTTTGTATCCTGCTTGGCTAGCAAGTCGATTAAGCCCGACGGTTGCTCTGCACTATGAATGACATGCTAGCTGTGCTCAAATAATGCGAAAAATA
>CAYXJI010000174.1:0-7765 GCA_964465175.1 uncultured Burkholderiaceae bacterium
AAGACAGTACGGTTGTACGGCGAGGCGAACCAACGACGCTAGCGTCTGTTTTGCGAAAGTCCTTTAGGAGATAAAAATGCCTACAATACAAGTCTTTGACCCTGCCATGTGCTGCAGCACGGGCGTCTGTGGCGTCGATGTAGATCAGCAATTGGTCAATTTTTCTGCGGATGTTGATTGGGCAAAATCACAAGGCGTGCAGATCGATCGCTTTAATCTCTCACAGCAACCCATAGCGTTCGCCGAAAATGGCGTCGTTAAAGCATTTTTAGAGCGATCTGGGCATGAGGCCTTGCCCTTGATTTTGTTAGATGATGAAGTCGTACTAGCTGGGCGTTATCCAAATCGGCAGGAAATCGCCCGTTGGTCAGGCTTGCAAACAGCGCCTCTCGCAACAGAAGCGCCGAAAGAAAATAGTTGCTGTAGTGGCGGTCAATGTTGTTAGTCATCAGAAACTCAATTCGCATTTAAGAATAATTTGCACCACTCTAGCCGACAAGGAACTCCATGCATTTCCTAGAAAATACCCCACAATTCTTATTTTTCACTGGTAAGGGTGGTGTAGGCAAAACCTCTTTGGCTTGCGCCAGTGCGATTAAATTTGCTGATGCTGGTAAGCGCGTGCTCTTGGTCAGTACCGATCCCGCCTCCAATGTTGGGCAAGTTTTTGAGTTCGCCATCGGCAATACCATCACCGCCATTGCTGCTGTGCCCAATCTATTTGCCTTAGAAATCGACCCGCAAGCGGCCGCGCAAATTTACCGCGATAAGATTGTCGGTCCCGTGCGTGGGGTACTCCCTGCCGCCGTGGTCACCAGTGTAGAAGAGCAATTGTCTGGCGCTTGTACCACCGAGATTGCGGCTTTTGATGAATTTACTGGTCTGCTAACCAACCTCAGTATTACACAGAAATTTGAACATATTATCTTCGACACCGCTCCCACTGGACACACCATACGCATGCTGCAATTGCCCGGTGCGTGGTCAAATTTTTTAGAAGAAGGCAAAGGTGACGCCTCATGCTTAGGGCCATTAGCGGGGCTAGAAAAACAAAGAGAGCAATATCATGCGGCGGTGCTGGCGCTGTCTGATCCGGCGCGTACTCGCATGATTCTAGTCGCACGAGCACAGGGTGCGACGCTCAGAGAAGCGGCGCGTACCCACGGTGAGCTAAGTGAGATTGGTTTTAGTCATCAATATTTAGTCGTTAATGGCGTGCTGCCCGAGAGTGAAATTGCACATGATGTGTTGGCCGCTGCCATTTGGAAGCGTGAGCAAGCTACGCTTGCCGCCATGCCAGACATTTTAAAAACGGTACCTACTGATTTCATCACTTTAAAACCCGATAATCAAGTCGGGCTAGTCGCATTACGCTCTTTGTTATCCGAACAGTCTGCGCCTTTAGCGGCATGTGACGATCAAGCAAATCCACTAGCGTTACAAGCTGGGCCAAGCATGGAGACTTTAGTCGATGGCCTAGTCGGCGCAGGTCATGGCTTAATCATGACCATGGGTAAAGGCGGCGTCGGCAAAACCACGGTCGCTGCGGCCATTGCCTTGGAGTTGGCAACGCGTGGTTATCCCGTGCATCTCACCACCTCCGATCCCGCCGCGCATTTAACTGAGACACTCGCCGCCAGTCGGGACAATTTGATGGTCAGCAGAATCGATCCAGAAGCAGAAACTGCTCGCTACCGACGCGAAGTCATGGCAAGTAAGGGTAAAAATCTGGATGCCCAAGGTCGCGCCTTGCTGGAAGAAGATTTGTTATCACCTTGCACCGAAGAGATCGCGGTCTTTCAAGCCTTCTCTCGCATCATTCGAGAAGCTGGCAAAAAATTTGTGGTGATGGATACCGCACCGACTGGACACACTCTTTTGCTGATCGATGCGACCGGTTCCTACGACAAAGAAATCAAGCGTCAAATGTCTAACACCAGCATCCATTTCACCACGCCGATGATGCAACTACAAGATCCACAGCAAACCAAAGTCCTGATCATCACCTTAGCCGAAACCACGCCTGTGCTAGAAGCGGCAGGACTACAAAATGAATTGCGCCGTGCGGGCATCGAGCCTTGGGCATGGGTCATTAACAATAGCTTCGCCATGGCGCATCCCACATCGACACTATTACGCCAACGCGCCCACAGTGAGCTGACACAAATCGACGCAGTACGCACACAACATGCTCAGCGCTGGGCGGTGATTCCTTTGCAGGCGCAAGAGCCGGTTGGGGTGGAGCGCTTAGAGGCTTTAATACATACGCGCAAATAATAGGGGCGACTTGAATTTTGATTTCAAATATTGGCGCTTCAATCCTCAGCTTCGCTTTACGCTGAAGCTGTTACTGGTGCGTGATAGCACGCATCAACGCCACTATTCGTTTGTCGTAGGGTTTGCGCCAAGAAGCGTAATTTTGCTTGCTAAGCATTAGTCTTCGACCTGCGCAGTGAACCTCACTCCCTGCGCAAGGCATTTAAGCGATTTAATTTCGCCGAATATAAAGCGTAGTCTTTTTGTGTGGTGCTGTTTGCTTTGGCGAGATCGAGTTCCTTTTGGGCGAATTCTAGTTCGCCTAGGCGTAAGTGCGCTAGGCCTAGCCAGAAATGGAATTCGTGATAATCAGGTGCGCGCTTTAGCTCGCGTTGGAAGAAAATTTTAGCTTGTTGAAAATTGCTGACATTCATTGCCTGCATCCCTAAGTTGAAGAAATGAAAAGGCGGATAGGGCTGCTTACTTAATAATTGCTCGTTTAATGCCAAGGCGTCTGTTTCACGCCCTAACATTTCTAAGGCTTGTACCATGTTTGACATAGCGACCAAACTATCTGGATCGGTTTTTAAGGCTATCTCCAAACTACGATACGCGTACTCAGCTTGTTTGTGTCGTAGGTAAATAACCCCTAAAGTATTGTAGGCATAGGACAATTGTGGATCAAACTTGATCGCTTCTTTGATCCACCAATACGCTTGATCGACCTCATTTCTGGCTAGGGATTCGGCGGCACGATTATTCATGTACATCGCAATAATCGTGTGTTCCTCTAAATCGAGCGTGCGTTGGTTCGCGGTGTCTTGTGGTGGTAAAAAATCGATGGTCATTTGATAGTTTTGATCCACATGATTTTTATCGTCGAAACGTTTTTTTCCCAGCACGATATTCACATGCCCGCTAGTGAAGTACAGCCCGCCGCTGCGGCTCCAATCGTCTTTCGTTAAGACTTTTTGATACTGCACCGACAGCCCCATTTCTTTTGCCAACGCGGCGGTCATGATCACCAATGATAGGCAATTACCTGAGCGAGCGGCGAACGCTTCACTGGCGGTGCGCGTGAAACTGGAGTCATATTCCAAGCGTAATTGTGCGCGATTGTAGAGCGCATTAAACAGGGCGCGTTGATGACTCGTGGAGCGTAATTGACTGACAATTTCTGTCGCGATAAATGCGCGCATTGCCTTGTCGCTGGCGAAAATGTCTCTGGTTCTATCGATCGTGGTGTCGGCCGCAAATAGATCATCGCGGAACAGCGCCTGTGGATATTCTTGCTTGATGGTTTGTGTACTGCAAGCCGTACTGCCAAACAATAAAATCAAAGGCAACATCAAAAGGCGCCACCGGAATAGTTGGTAATTGCGGCTAAGTAAATTGGCATGCATGTTAGGTCTCCTGAAATTATATTCGGCAACCAGCCCTCACGACATATCGAGCGAAGCACTTTATTTTAGCGCAAAGTGTTGTGTCGTGTTGTGTTGTGCAGAATAAGTTGTTTAATTTCCGGTACACAAGAACCACAAGTCGTGCCACATTGTAGGCGCTGCTTGAGGTGATGTAGAACATCGGTTTTGGCGGTGTCGATGCGGCCTGTTGATCGTCCAATTTCAGTGGTAATTTGGTGTTCTGTCACACTCATGCAAGTGCAAACGATTTTATTTGCGGCCTTCTTTTTGTGTGCGGCGGCGGGCTCTTGTACTAATAACTGCTTACTTCGGCTGATGATGGTTTGCTGCGAGAACAGCGCTCTTAACCAAAGTTCGGCACTAGTGTCACCCGCTAAAACCATGCCTTGTATGGTGCTGCCTTGCTCACCGTGGCTTAGCAATATATGGCGCGCATTGCCGCGTTTTTGATCATCGTAACGTAGCACTGCATCACCCACGATGCCCAGTAAAGCTTCTATCTTTTGGAGCGTGTCAAGCGCTATGGCTTGTGTGTGTGCCGCGCGAAATAGTAGACCTTGCTGGTCGCGACCAAAAGGCACGCAACTCGCATAGGCAAAGTGCGGAAAGTAGGTGCGCAAATTTTGTTGCACACTGAGTAGACGCGCGTTATCGATCCACGCGATGGCAAATAATTGCCATGGGCATTCGGCTTTGACTATCTTCACCGCGCTGTGTTTTAACTCCGCTTGTTTGGAATCTGGATCGATGGCGGGGTTGCAGAGCGCATTGACGCCGTAACTACTGAGTTCGCCAGTCACCGCGCCCGAGATGAATTCTTCGCCCCAATGCATAGCGATGAAGCTTTGCCCTGCCTTTAGACTATCGCTAGCGCGTGCGATCCAGCGCTGCATGCCGCGCCCGTTGCTGACTTCCACCAGATCGCCATCCTGGATAAAGCGCCGTGCCATGTCTTCTTGCGCCAACTCTATGCAGGGCTCGGCCGCATGCGAAAATAATTGCGCCACGGTGCCAGTACGGCTCATGCCATGCCATTGATCGCGTAAGCGACCAGTGTTCAATGCAAACGGATAACGGGGATTGGTTTTTTCTACGGTCGGTCGGTATTGCGTGTTGACGAAGTGTGCTCTACCGCTGCTGGTGGCGAATCGATGATCCTCATACAAACGCGCTTTTCCTGCATTCGCGCCGACAGGATAAGGCCACTGCTGCGGCCCTCGTGTTTGCAAAATGTCGTAGCTCAAACCTGTGATATCGAGGTCACGTCCACGCGTCGTTTCGCGGTGTTCATTCCAGATTTGCTCTGGCTTAGTGTAAGAAAAATCAGGCACGGATCTGCTTGCTATCAGCGCCAATTTAGGCGCGAGTTTTTTTGCAAATTGTGTCGCGATTTCCCAATCGTGGCGAGCTTCGCCCGGCGGGCTGATGGCGGCGTTCACGCGTGAAATGCGGCGTTCGGAATTGGTCACCGTGCCGGATTTTTCTGACCAAGTGGACGCGGGTAGTAGAATATCCGCGTACGGCACGGTGGCTGTGTTGGCATAAGCTTCTTGCACTATCACCAGCTCCGCTGTGCGTAAGGCTGTACGGATTAAATTTTGATCGGGCATGGACTGCGCCGGATTGGTGCAGACTATCCAGAGTAATTTGATCTCGCCTAGTCTTACCGCTTCGAATAATTCCACTGCGGTCTTGCCCGGCTGTGCCGGTACCTCGTCTATGCCCCACAAGGCGGCGACTTCGGCGCGCTGTTCGGCATTATTTAAGTCACGGTGTCCAGAGAGTAAATTCGCCATGCCGCCAACTTCACGGCCACCCATCGCGTTCGGTTGTCCGGTTAGCGAAAATGGCCCCGCACCGGGTTTACCTATCTGTCCTGTCGCCAGATGCAAATTGATGAGCGCGGCGTTTTTGGCAGTCCCTGCAGCAGATTGATTTAGACCTTGGCAGTACAAAGAGAGTGCTGCTTTGGCTTGGCCGAACCACTGTGCAGTCAAGTGCAAGTCTTGTTCTTTAATGCCGCAGATTTGCGCCACAAAAGTCGGCGTAAAGTCGCGTACGGTCTTTTTTAATTCGGCAAAACCATCGGTATGCTGGGCTATGAAATCATGATCAACATAGTCTTCCCATAGGCACAAGTGTAATAAGCCGTTAAACAGTGCCACATCAGTGCCGGGTAAAATCGCCAGATGCAGATCGGCATCACGTGCCGTATCGGTGCGGCGTGGATCGACGACGATCATTTTTAAGCCGGGATTATTTGCTCGCGCCGCTTCGATGCGGCGATACAAAATCGGGTGTGCAAATGCCGTGTTGGAGCCTGCAATAAATAAAAGATCGGTATGATCAATATCCTCGTAATTGCAAGGTGGCGCATCGGAGCCTAAAGTCTGTTTATAAGCAGCCACCGCGCTTGACATACACAGACGTGAATTGCTGTCGATATTATTAGTGCCGATCAAGCCCTTGGCGAGCTTATTGAAGACATAGTAGTCTTCGGTCAGTAATTGTCCCGAGACATAAAATCCCACGCTGTCAGGCCCATGTTCTGCGATAGTGCTGGCGAATTTTTCGGCCATCTTGTCCAGGCATTCGTCCCAAGTAATACGCTGCCGCGCTTGATCGCGGTGTGACCGCATTGCGGGATACAAGGCACGCACTTGTTGCTGCAATAGTGGCTGCGCTGTCAAATGCAGCGTGCTGCCTTTACTGCAAAGTTTGCCGAAATTCGCAGGGTGCGCCGGATCGCCGCGCACGCCCGTCACTTGCGCGCCATCAGATTCGATGATGACGCCACAGCCGACGCCGCAATAACAACAGGTGGATTTGCTGGTTAACATCGTTCTAGGTGGCAATTGCCAGTGTCAACAATTCATGCGCGTCGAGATACACCTGATCGGCCTCGACTTTGACGCTGAATTTTTGCGTGCAACCTTCATCGGGCGATACCGCACATCCTGTCGGTAATTCTATATTCCAGTTGTGCAAAGGACAGGCGACTTTTTCACCGAAGACGATACCTTGCGATAAGGGCCCGCCTTTGTGCGGACATTTATCTAAGAGAGCGAATACTTTGTCTTCGCTGTTTCTGAAAATCGCGACATCAGTCTTCGCTTGCCGTTTGACGACACGCGCACCGAGGGCTGGAATGTCGTCTACGCGACAGATTACTTGCCATTCTTGGGTCATGGTTTTTCCTTTCATTTTTATGTGTTTTGAGTCGCTAATTTAACGTAGGGTGGGTGTAACCCGCGCCGCTAATCAGTGTAGTCAACCCTTCATGCCTCTAAGCAGCGCGGGTTTCACCCGCCCTACGAAATCTCCAGATTTTCGCTTTAGCTTACACACCTATCCGCTCAAACTGCCGCGTATCCACTTGCGCTTTTTCCGGCTCATGCCAAGGATCAGCTTCGCCCTCCAGCGAGAACAACAAGCGTTGATACAACTCTGCACGTCGCGTGGCGTTTTCCAATATCTGTTGCTTCACATAGTCGAGACCTACGCGGGAGATGTAGTGTACGGTGCGTTCTAAGTACCAGCCTTCTTCCCGATACAATTGTAAAAAGGCACCGGTATATTCCATCACTTCTTCATGCGTTTTGAGTTTGACTAAGAATTGAGCGACTTCGGTTTTAATGCCGCCGTTTCCGCCCACATACACTTCCCAGCCAGAATCAACGCCAATCACGCCCACGTCTTTGATGCCCGCTTCGGCGCAATTGCGTGGGCAGCCAGAGACTGCAAGTTTGACTTTATGCGGCGCATACATGCGGGCTAATTCACGTTCTAATTGCTGTCCCATCAGCGTAGAATTTTGCGTGCCGAAGCGGCACCATTCACTCCCTACACAAGTTTTTACCGTGCGCAAACCTTTAGCGTAGGCGAGGCCGGAAGGCATGCCTAAGTCCTGCCACACCGCGCGTAAATCTTCTTTCTTTACACCGAGTAAATCGATGCGTTGGCCACCCGTGACCTTCACTGTTGGGATATTGAATTTATCCACTACGTCGGCAATGCGGCGTAATTCTGAGGCATTGGTTTCGCCGCCCCACATGCGCGGAATCACCGAGTAGGTGCCATCTTTT
>CAYXJI010000175.1:0-7656 GCA_964465175.1 uncultured Burkholderiaceae bacterium
TCCAAGCGCCGATGTTCTCCTGGGTGCGGCTGGGCCAGGTGCGAAATCCAAGCTTTGCGTCAACACAACACGAATAATCTCGTCTTGCTCGGGCGGACCTTGCAAGCCGAGTTGCTGCTGTATCGCCGCCTCAGAGACGGAGGCATCACCAGATAGCTCCGCATCCCAACCTGCTTGATGATCCAATAAATGTTGTATGCGGATATCAAACAAACGGCTGTCAAATTTTTCCGGCAGTAAAGATTGCGGCAACCAGCACGGCGCGTTGCTGCCGCTGCAGAAGACGCGATCATTGAGCGCCAAGCTATTGCCTTTGGCCAACTTGTGTACGGCGGCGGCCGTGATAGGTTTGACCGTGCTGGCCAGATTAAAAAGGGCATTGGCAGGCAAGGCGGTGGTCTTGGCGGCATCACGATAACCATAGCCCTGTTCCAGTAAAAGATCGCCATTTTTACGAATCGCGATGCTGCCGGCGGTGATGCCGTTTTCTTGCATGAAGCTAGTCATGACCAGATCGACCTTGCGGTTTAACTCACCATTACATGCGATGAGCTGTGTCGTAGTCGCGGTCGGATGTTTCGCAACGCAAGACAGTGCTGTGCCTGTATTGGCGGCCGTTTTGTCCACTGCACCGCCGCCGCAGCCTGCCAGATTGACGATCAGGACTATCGCCAAAGGGTAAAGTGCATGTCGAATTGAATGTTGAAAGCCTTGCATAAATTTTCCAAAGAAGTCTGTAAAACGACATTATGACGAGGTCAATCTTAGGCCAATCTTAAGACGACGGGCCTGTAAGCCTGCGCGTCGCCTTTGTTTTGTTGGCTACTCTGGACGTTCGAATTCGCACATGCTAAGTGCGAATTCACTCGATTTGCGCAGCGATCACATCGCTTCTAATTCTCTAAGTCATTGAATTTAAATGCTATTGTGAGGCCTGGCCTAGGTGGCACACTCCGTGCTAATTGGTAGGTGTAGCAATTCAATCACCTTATTCACCCTAGATAGGAGAACACCATGTCCAAATACACGAGCTTTTTAGCAGGTTGCACCACGATGGCGGCAACACTGGCCGCAGTTTTTGCCTTGACCGGCGGTAAAAGTGGCGATCACCACGCGCGCTTTGACGAAATCACGGTGGGTAGAATCAATATTGAAGAACCCGATGGCACCAAGCGCATGACCATTTCTAACCGCGCCCAATTCCCGGGCGCTTTTGAAGACGGCAAAGAAATCCCACGCCCAGATCGACGCGATTTCGCAGGCATGCTGTTCATCGACGAGCAAGGAAACGAAAATGGCGGCTTTATCCAACGCGGGATGGAAGGACCAGACGGCAAGATCAAAGCAGGCTTGTCCTTAACGTTTGATCGCTTCAAAAAAGATCAGGCCTTACAGTTACTCCACACCAATGACGAAAAAAATGCATCCAGTGTCCTAAAAATTAATGACATGCCTTCCTACAAAGAAATCTCAATGGAAGAGCATAATCAAGCGATGGCAAAAGCAAGAACCATGTCGATGGATGAGCGCGCTGCCTTCTTCAAGACACTCAACGATCAAGGCAAATTATCAAACAATCGCGTCATACTAGGCACCACCCCAGGCAAAGCCTCCGCCCTAATGTTGAGCGATACTAAAGGTCGAGTTCGCATGTCGCTGGTCGTTAGCGCTGAGGGAATTCCTGAAATTAAGATGTTCGACGAAAATGGGAAGGCGGTAAAGACGGTGGGTTTAAATAACTAGTTAACGGCATGCTATTCTCGCCGGCTCTTTGCCTTAGTGGTAACAGAATTTTTTAGGAAACATTATCCTATTGATCCTTCCCACGAGCCGGTGCGCGATACCAGTCTTCTTTGGGTACGGTCTTTTCTTTGAGCGGGTCACCTAGATAGTGCGGCGACATAATTTGCACATTGTATTCATTGAAGACATCTTGAATATTGGCGTGTAATTGATGCATGACCGCTGCGCGTGAGTTTGGGTCGCCTGGTATGGCGTGGCAGATCAATAGGTACTCTGGATAAAAATCGGAGAGTGCGGTTTGGAATACTTTGGGCGCTGGCTCGTGCAGTATGCAGGTGGTTCTTGCACTTGCCTCTAATAACATGGCCTCGACTTGGCGCCAAGCTGTGTCGTAGCCTATCGTGACTTTGGTATCGATCACAAAACCAGCACCGTCACCGGCACGCGAATAATTTTTCGTGACATTGCCTAATACGAGAGCATTCGGCAATGTGATTTCCAAACCCATGCCGTCGCGTAGTCGCGTGGTGAACATACCGAGTTCGGTGATGGTGCCCTCATGTCCATTCACATGAATAAATTCTCCGGTGCGATAGATGCGTGAATAGGTCAAGATGAGACCGCTGGCCGCTTGTCCAATCAAGCTTGATGCCCCAAGTGAAATCATCAAGCCTACTAATACCGAGACGCCTTTAAATGCCTCGGTACTGGAGCCAGGTAGATAAGGATAGGCCATGGTCAATGCGAACAGCCACACCGCGACTTTGACGATGCGGCGCGTCGGTGCTACTACATCAGCGTCTAGCCACGATACCTCAAGGCTATGATTTTCTATGCGATCAAAAAAAGCATTGCAGCCTTGTATTACCATCTTCGCCAAGAAAAAAATAAGGCAAGCGGTAAAGAGATCTGGGATCGCTTTTATCATTGCACTGCTTAAGCTCATCACTAGGCCAAACAAATACGAGTTGAGTTGCTCGCCTAATGGTCTGGTGAAGGGAAATTGCGAGAGGCTAAAACCGAGCCATTCGTAGCTGAGTAAGAAAATGAGGAACCAAGAAAACCATTGCAGCAGTCGCCTTAACAGACTCTGTAGTTGGTCGCGTTTGATCAATTTGGCTTGCACCAATTGGTGACCATCCAACTTGTCGCGTGCCAGTGATAGCGTTTTGGCGATGACCGCGCGGCGGACGCGAAATAGTAGCCACAGCGAGATCAGGAAAACGCCAGTCGCTAACACTACAAAGGCAAAGGCGTGCACCATACGTTCTATACTTTGCGCTTCTTGTGTTTCCTTGAGCACCAGATTAATGCGCGTTAATGCTTGATGACTGACGCTGTCTAGTGTTTCTTGTTGAAAGGGATCAATGTCTTCAGGAGCGATATAAAAACTACCTGCACCGTCTATTTGCAATAACTTACCCGGCGGCATATCGACGATACCTACTTGATGTGGACCGGCGACGCTGAGTTGTTGTGTGATGCGACGTTGTGCGCGGCGCACCCGTTCCTCCGGCTCTATGCCTAGTACGCTGGTGCGAAATTGGATAATCTCGCGATTGAGTAGGGTGAGTGGCACTTCCTTATTGGCATTGGCGTTTGCCGAGGTGGGACTGGCAGCCTTCGGTGCGACCACGGCAAGATCGAAGGCAAGCGCATGCTGACCAACGAGCGTGTTGGCGAGCACGCATAAGCAAAAGCAAAGAACTTGAAGTGAGTTGCGCAATTTTTTAAGCATGGTAGAAAAATTGTAGACTAGAGGGAAAAATACGATGTGGATGAAAAATGCGCCGATTTACTGTCGCCCCACTTGAAAGAAAATATTCTTAATGCCAGAGGGGGCGACAGCGATGCCAAAATACATCGGTCCCATAAAACTATTAAAGCCTGCAAATAGGCTCAAACTCTTGCGGGTATTTTCTACCGAGAGATTATTTCCTTTTTGCCAAATATTACCCAACTCTAGGCTACTTCCTAAAAATACACTTTGCCCCGCCAGATCAAATTTAAGTGCGCGATACAGATAGGTAGCGCTGGCGTAGAGTAGGTAGTCGCCAGCAAATTGGTCCGGTTGATAAGCGGAGAGTTGTTGAAAACCGCCTAAGGTCGATCCTAAACCGCGCACCTCGCGATTCGGCAAAAATAGACCCGCGCCATTAAATTTTAAATTGATGCTATGACTAGCTATACTCTTAGCCCATGTGGTGTTGACGCGAAATTCACTGTACTTGTCACCGCCTCGATTCAGGCCAAAAAATAATTCGCCGCCGATTTCGTAGCCATGGCGCGGAAAGGACGCATCGCTGAGTTGGTCTATCGTGAATGAGGATTTGATGCCAAGTTGTTGTAAATCGACGCGCGGTAGTTGAATCAAACTAGATTCGCCGCTGTCGGGGTCGATTTGCACAAAGGCGAGTCTTGGACGTAGGTGAAATTGATTGGCCATCATACCAATACGGTATTCGCCTACATTACCGCGTTCGCCAATTTCGCCGACCAAATCGACCCCTGCATTTCTTAGCTTGATATCGTATTCGGCGATTCTAACCCCAGAATCATATAAATTACGCACCGTATTTTTGACATCGAAATACGGGGCTAGCGTCACACCGTTGGCGCGTGATAAGGGTTGGCGCAGCTCTGTCCTCAGACCGAATGCATTACCAAATTGCAGATCATTGCGCCACTCTAAGCCACTGTCATTTAGCCAAGGACGACGATGGCCGACTTGTAGTTTAAAGCCGTTGGCGCCTTCAAATCCATTTGAGAGTGCCAGACCAAAACGCAGAAAATGCGGCCCCCATTTGCGCTCATTGGCATTCACACGCACACCATATTGCCCATCGCGTTGGATTAGTTCATGACTGATACCATCGTACTCGCGTGTGATGTTCAGCTTGGCCAATTTTTGATTAATTTCTTCTGCGCTGTAGTTGGCGCCTTCGCTGATATCGACTTGACGACGAATTTCGTCGCTAGGAATAATGCCATTCGAGGCAATCTCCACAAAGCCGATTTTAATCGGTGGTAACTCGCTATTGGCCGCGCGATGTTGGTGTGCCGCATAGGCGCTAGGCGTGACACTCAATTGACTCAGCTGTGCTTGCAAGGCTAACGCGGCGTCGCTCCCTATCGTAGTCGCATCGGTAGAGCGCGCAAAATCCATAAAGCTGATATCCCCGAGATCCGGTTCGATCAGAATATCTTGGCTGCCCAATAAGGCTTTTTGTTGTTCAACATTTTGTTCCGTCAAAATATTGACCATTTGTTGGCTGACGTTGATCAACGAAGCGAGTTTGGTTCTGGGTAGTAAAGGCGTGCCGATATTGACCGCGATGATCACATCTGCGCCCATTTTGCGGGCAATATCGACCGGCAAATTACGCACCAAACCACCATCGGCTAACAGCTTGCCATCTAATTCTACTGGTGCAAAGACGCCGGGTGCCGCCATGCTGGCGCGTATCGCTAAATGCAGTGGCCCTTTATCGAAGACCACCATTTTGCCGGTCTCCATATTGGTGGCAACCGCCCGAAAAGGGATAGGCAAATCGTCAAAGGGAATATCGGATTTTAGATGTGCGGTCCAGTTATGAAACAATTCCAAAAACTGCGTTGCCTGCACCGCACCCGTTGGCAGGCGCACGCCATCCGCACTCAGACCCATGGTGGCGCCCAAGGGATATTGCTTGTCTTCTTCGCGTAAAGCATGTGGCACATAGCGGCGCTCTACGCGGTCCAGCGCGATGTCATTGAGTTGCAGTTTGATCAAACGTTTTTCAATCTCACTGGCCGAGAGGCCGGAGGCATACAGGCCGCCCACGACCGCGCCCATGCTCGTACCGGCGATACAATCGATGGGAATGCGTAGCGCCTCCAGTTGTTTTAATACGCCGATATGTGCAAAGCCACGAGCGCCACCACCGGAGAGCACTAGGCAGATTTTTTGTTTTTTTTGCGCTGGATTCGGCTGGGTTAAGGCGCTTGCCCCGAGTTGCTCTGACTCTGCTGCTAAAGCGCTAAAACTGGCGAGCGCTACCATGCCCACCAGAGCAGAAGCCAATAGCAAATTGAGCGAATTTTTTTTCATCATAGTGTTGCTTCATCCTACAATCTAGGAGGGAATCTCCGCCTAAAAACGTCCTGCATCAACATCTTGGATAAAACGGATCAAGCCTTGGAAATAAGTCGCGCTGTCATCGTACATAGACATATGGCTGCCGTTCGGGCAGGTCAATGCGCGACCGCGCTGAACCTTCTTCGCCATCGCCGCCATATACGCTGGGTCCATCGTGTCGTGTTGACCGCCTATGGTCAAGGTCGGGACGGTGATTTTAGTCAGATCATTGCTACGATCCCAGTTGAGCAATTTGCCGCTGGCACCGAGTTCACTCGGACCTTGCATAGACACATAAATCGTTGGATTGACATGGCTAAACGAGCGATTTACGGGGTCTGGCCATTGCGCTTGCGGCAGGCGTAATACGTGCTTTTCGTAGTGATGAGGAATCAATAATGCCATGTAACGCGGGTCTTCATATTTGCCAGCGGCTTCTAAGGCTTGAGTTTCTTTGAGCACGCTTTGATCCATCGCTGGCATCAAGACTTTCTGTGCGTAGTCGTTGTAAGCGGGAATGCTATCGACCATATTTGAAATGATCAAACCCTTCAAATGCTGTTGATATTTCAAAGCATATTCCATCGCCAAGATGCCGCCCCAAGAATGACCAAGTAGATAAAAATTGTTTTGATCGAACTTGAGCGCTTGTCTGACTTGTTCGACCTCTTCCACATAACGCGGTAGGTCAATCAAGGAAGTATCTTGCGGCTGATCGCTGAAGTGGGAGCCGAGTTGATCGTAGTAATAGTATTCGATGCCAGCACCGGGAAAGTAGCTATCAAAGACTTCAAAATACTCATGCGTCATACCCGGGCCGCCGTGTAGTAACAAGACTTTGATGCTGGGATTATTGCCGACACGTTTGGTCCAGACTTTAAAATCACCCTTGGGTGTCGTAATCTTGATTTTTTTGACGCCGCCGCTGAGTACATCATCGCGTCCGGTTTGATCAAAATAGTTGATGACTTTATCGCTAACCTTGGGTGCTACAGGCGCTTCATTTTTTTGACATGCCGCTAAGCTCGACGCTAGCACCAAAACGCTGAAGCTGTAAATTATCTTGTTCATGGTAAGGACTCATTTAAATTAATGGGAGTTGTCAGGCTGACGCAAGGCGTGTTCTATTCTGCGGTCGGGTATCAACCACATCAGCGCGACTAGGATGTAAATAATTTGGGACAAGATAGGAAGATAAAATGCGCAGCCTATCGCCACTGCGTAGAGAACGATAGAGAGCTTACCCTTGAGATCGCGACCTACTGCGTTTTTGAGCACGGCATTGTCGCTGGCCGCGCAGATGATGGAATATTGCAGCATCCAATATGCCAGCGCAGACATGAAAAGAATGACACCGTAGAGCGCTGTTGGACCCGCCGCGAAATGATTTTCGCCCATCCAACCGGTTGCAAAAGGCACTAGCGACAGCCAAAATAATAAATGCAGATTGGCCCACAAATTGCCGGCACTGATGTGATGCGTGGCATGCAGCATATGGTGGTGATTATTCCAATAAATGCCGATGTATACAAAACTCAGTAGGTAGCTGAAGAACACAGGAATCAAAGGCAACAAGGCCTCGATGCTCTCGCCATGCGGTACTTTTAATTCCAGCACCATGATGGTGATAATGATGGCGATGACGCCATCGCTAAATGCTTCTAAGCGGCCTTTGCCCATTTGCTTTCCTTTTTTTGTTGATGTTGCTGTAATCTAGACCGCTCGATGCTACGTCGGACTATTTTAGGACTTACGCAAAATTGTCCCAGCTAGGCGTGCCGACGAAGACAGTGCTT